>NZ_JAAFAN010000036.1:0-43339 GCF_010287905.1 Cellulosimicrobium composti | reverse complement strand
GGCGCGGGCCGTGCGGCGGTCCGCGCGCGTGCCCGCCGCGCCGCCCCGCGACGGCTCGTCGGCGGTGTACGCGTAGTACCCGTACTCGTACGCGTTCGCGCCCGGGCCCTTGACGGGCACGCGGTTGACGACCATGCCCAGCGGGCGGACGCCCACCGTGCCGAGCGCGGAGAGCGCCGTCTCCAGCTGGTGGCGGTGCACGGTGCCGGCACCCGCCACGACGATCGCCCCGCCGACGCCCCGCGCGAGGATCGCGGCGTCGGTGACGGGCAGGAGCGGGGGCGTGTCGACGACGACGACGTCGTACTCGGCGCGCAGGCGCTCGAGGAGCCGCGTCATCGGCTCGGCGCCGAGCAGCTCGCTCGGGTTCGGCGGGATCTGCCCGGCCGTGACGACGTCCAGGTTGCCGTTGCCCCAGGGTTGCAGCGCGTCCTCGAGGCCGACCTTGCCGATGAGGACCGTCGTGAGTCCCACGGACCCCTCGATCCCGAGGTACCGGGCGACGGACGGGCGCCGCAGGTCGGCGTCGACGAGGACGACGCGCCGGCCCGCGTCGGCGAGCGTGATCGCGAGGTTGATGCTCGTCGTCGTCTTGCCCTCGCCGGGCAGGGAGGACGTCATGACGTAGGTGCGGGCGGCGGTGCCGAGCTCGAGGAACTGCAGGTTCGTGCGCAGCCGGCGGAACGCCTCGGCGCGGACCGCCAGGGGCGACTCCTGGACGATGAGCGGGTGCTCGGGCGCGTCCTCCTCGTACCCGATGACGCCGAGCACGGGCGCGTCGGTGATCGCCTCGACGTCGGCCGTCGAGCGCACGCGCGTGTCCAGGCGGTCGCGCAGCACGGCGAGCGCGACCCCGAGCGCGAGGCCGACGAGCAGCCCGAGCACGAGGTTGAGCCGGAGGTTGGGCGACGCGGGCGCGTCGGGCACCGCTGCCGCGCGGACGGTGCTGATCTGGACGGGCGAGTCCCCGCCGCCCGCGGGCGTCTCGAGCTCGCGGACCACGGTCGCGAGCGAGGCGGCCGTCGCGTTGGCGACCTCCGCGGCGAGCTGGGGCGACTCGTCGGTCGCGGTGACGTCGATGAGCGCCGTGTCGAGCGGCGAGTCGGCGCGCACGCGCTGCGCGAGCGAGGCGGCGTCGTCGGTGAGGCCGAGTTCCTCGACGACGGGGTCGAGCACGCGCGGGCTCGTCGCGAGCTCGACGTACGACTTGACCTGGCGCACGGTGAAGTTGGAGCCCTGGAGCAGGTCCGTCGTCGTGTCCGAGCCCTGCACGGACACGTACACCTGGGACCGCGCCGCGTACGACGGCGTCGCGAGGAGCGAGTACGCGCCCGCGAGCGCCAGCCCGAGCGCGGCCACGACGACGACGCTCACCCACCTCTTGCGCAGCAGCAGCACGTAGTCCGCGAGCTCCATCGTCGTCCCCCTCACCGGGCCGCTCCCCCTGAGCGTCGACCCGCGACCGCCTCAATCTCGCACAGGGCCCCGGACGTCGCGACCCTGGGCACGCCCTCGCGGCGCGGGGCGTCCGCGCGCACGGCACCGCGCCTCGCGGTCACCGGCGCACCTCCCGCGCGTGCTCGCGGTACCACGCGACCGTGCGCTCGATCCCCTCGCGCAGGCCGGTCCGTGCCTCCCAGCCGGTCGCACGCAGGCGGGACACGTCGAGGCGCTTCTGCGGCGTGCCGTCCGGCATCGAGGTGTCCCAGGTCGTCGCGCCGTCGTAGCCGACGACGTCGGCGACCGTCTCGGCGATCTCGCGGATCGTCACGTCCTCGCCCGTGCCGACGTTGACCTGCACCGGGCCGTCGTAGTGCTCCAGGAGGTGCAGGCACGCGTCGGCCATGTCGTCGCTGTGCAGCAGCTCGCGGCGCGGCGTGCCCGAGCCCCAGTTCGTCACCTCGCGCGCGCCCGTGCGCACGGCCTCGTCGTAGCGCCGGACGAGCGCGGGCAGCACGTGCGACCCGGTGGGCGAGAAGTTGTCGCCCGGGCCGTAGAGGTTGGTCGGCATCGCCGAGATCCAGGGCAGCCCGTCCTGGCGCCGCACCGCCTGCACCTGGAGGATGCCCGCGATCTTCGCGATCGCGTACGCGTCGTTCGTCGGCTCGAGGTGCCCGGTGAGGAGCGCGTCCTCGGTGATCGGCTGGGGCGCGAGCCGCGGGTAGATGCACGACGACCCGAGGAACAGCAGGCGCTCGACCTCGACGGCGCGCGCAGCGTCGAGCACGTTGACCTGGATCCGCACGTTCTCGGAGAGGAAGTCGACCGGGTAGGCGGCGTTCGCCATGATCCCGCCGACCTTCGCCGCCGCGAGGACGACGTAGCGCGGGCGGTGCTCGCGGAAGAACGCGAACGTCGCGTCGCGGTTCGTGAGGTCGAGCTCTGCCGACGTGCGCCCCACGAGCCGGGAGAAGCCCGCGCGCTCGAGGCGGCGCCACACGGCCGACCCGACGAGGCCGCGGTGGCCCGCGACGTAGAACACCGCGTCGCGGTCGAGGGGCGCCGGGTCGTGCCGGACGAGGTCGCGCTCGTCGGGGGTCGTCACGCGGCCTCCCACGTGGCGAGGGCGACGCGGTCGATCCACGGCGACCCGGCATGCCCGAGGGCCTCCACGTCGGCGTCGACCATGATCCGCGCGAGCGCGCGCCCGTCGACGGTCGGCTTCCAGCCGAGCTCGGCGTGCGCCTTGCTCGGGTCCCCGACGAGCGCGTCCACCTCGCTCGGGCGCAGGTAGCGCTCGTCGAACCGCACGTGGTCCTGCCAGCGCAGGCCCACGTGCGAGAACGACTCGTCGAGGAAGTCGCGAACCGTGAGCCCGGTCCCCGTGGCGAGCACGTAGTCGTCGGGCTCGTCCGCCTGGAGCATGCGCCACATGCCCTCGACGTACTCGGCGGCGTACCCCCAGTCGCGGACCGCGTCGAGGTTGCCGAGGTACAGGTGCTCCTGGCGGCCGGCCTGGATCGCGGCGACGGCACGGGTGATCTTGCGCGTCACGAACGTCTCGCCGCGGCGCGGGGACTCGTGGTTGAACAGGATCCCGTTGACGGCGAACATCCCGTAGGCCTCGCGGTAGTTCTTCGTGATCCAGTACGCGTAGAGCTTGGCGGCCGCGTACGGCGAGCGCGGGTGGAACGGGGTGGTCTCGTCCTGCGGCGGCGGCGTGGCCCCGTACAGCTCCGACGACGACGCCTGGTAGTAGCGCGTGTCCACGCCCGCGAGGCGCACCGCCTCCAGGAGGCGGATGGCGCCCGTGCCGGTCGTGTCGGCCGTGTGCTCCGGCTCGTCGAACGACACGCGCACGTGCGACTGCGCCGCGAGGTTGTACACCTCGTCAGGCCGGATCTGCGAGATGAGCGTCACGAGGCGCGCGCCGTCGGACAGGTCCGCGTAGTGCAGGAACAGCCGTGCGTCCTGCTCGTGGGGGTCCTGGTACAGGTGGTCGATCCGTGCCGTGTTGAACGTCGACGCGCGGCGGATCAGCCCGTGCACCTCGTAGCCCTTGAGGAGCAGCAGCTCCGCGAGGTACGAGCCGTCCTGCCCGGTGATGCCGGAGATCAGCGCCTTCTTCGTGGTCATGGGTCCCCCTCGGTCGTGCGTCGTGCGTACGTCGTGCGTGCGTCGTGCGTTCCCTCGTCGCGCCCGTCAGGCGAGCGCCGCCTGCTCGTCCTCGGCGCGGGCGGCGCGGGGCGCCGCGCGCGGGCGCACCGTGCCCCACCGCGCGAGCCAGCTCTCGAACCGCTCGACCGCGGCGTCCTCGGACAGGACCGTGCGGCGGTACCGCCGCCCCGCCTCCCCGAGCCGGTCCGCGGCCGCCGCGTCGGACGCGATCCGCAGCACCCCGTCGACGAGCGCCTCCGGGTCCTGCGGGTCCACGCGCAGCCCGGCGCCCGACGCCGCGAGCTCCTCGGCCGTCGTCGACCCCGCCGCCGTGGCGGCGAGCACGGGCCGTCCGGCGTCGAAGTACGACGTGAGCTTGCTCGGCACCGACATCTGCGACAGTCCCGCGAGCTCGTTGACGAGCAGCACGTCGGCGGCCGCGAGCGCCGCGACGAACGCGTCGTCGGGCAGCGGGTCCACGAACCCGACCGACCGGATCCCGGCGGCCGCGGCCTCCAGGTCGCGCCGGCGGCTGCCGTCGCCGAGCAGGACGAACCGCACGGGCACGCCGCGCCGGTCCACGACCCGCCCCGCCTCGACGACGTTCTCGAGCCCCTGCTTGGCCCCCTGGTTGCCCGCGTGGAGCACGACGACCTCGTCGTCGCGCCACCCGAGCGCACGGCGCGCGGCCGCGCGGTCCGTCGGGGCGCGCTCGGCGAGGTGGGTCCAGTTGCGCACGGTCGTGACCCGCTCGGCGGGGACGCCGAGGACGTGCACGAGGTGCGCGGCGAAGCGGTCGTGGATCGCGACGACGGCGTCCGACCCGCGCGCGACCGCGCGCTCGACCGCCCGGACCGCGCGCGCCGCGGTACCCGTCGCGGTGCCGGTCTCCTCGACCCCGAGCGAGTACAGGTCCTGCGTCCACAGCACGACCCGGCGCCGGCGCCCGGCGAGCCGGCCCAGCCGTGCCCGCGCCAGGGCGGCGGCCGCGGCGAACAGCGACGGCGACACGAGCAGCACGACGTCGCTCGCGGGCCAGCGCACCGCGGCCGAGCGGAGGCCGAACGACGTCTCGGCGGCGAGCCGGCGGCCCGGCGTCGGCACGCGGGGCACGTAGTGCCGCAGGCGGCGGACCCGCACCCCGTCGAGCGTCTCGCGCGAGGACCACGCCCCGTAGCCGTCGCGCACGCGCCACTCGGGGTAGTGCGGGTGCGTCGTGACGACCTCGACGTCGTGGCCCCGGGCCGCGAGGCGCCGCGCGAGCGCGGCCGTGTAGGGAGCGTTGCCCGACGGCTCGGGCGCGTAGTTCGCGCCGACCACGAGCACGCGCATCGCCCAGGCCGTAGGGTCGGCGGCAGACCGATCGTCTCGACCCTGGGGGCTGAGTTGAGCACTGACCGGAACGACCACGACGTGCCCGTCGTCCCGCTGCGGGACGCGCCCGGGGAACGCCAGGCGTGGGACCGCCCCGCGCTCGTCGTCTACCTCTGGGGCGTCGTCGAGCTGCTGCTCGTGACGAACCCCTGGCAGATCAGCTCGCGCCTGCGCGTCGCGGCGCTGCGCGCGTTCGGGGCCCGCATCGGCGACGGCGTGATCATCCGCCCCCGCACGCGCGTCCGGTTCCCCTGGAAGCTGCGCGTGGGCGACGGGTCGTGGATCGGCGAGGGCGTGTGGTTCCACAACCAGGACCTGGTCGAGGTCGGGCGCGACGTCGTCGTCTCGCAGGACACGTTCGTCACCACGGGCAGCCACCGCCACCGCACCGACATGGGGCTCGTCACCGCGCCCGTGCGCATCCGCGACGGGTCCTGGGTGACGGCGCGCTGCGTCGTGCTCGGCGGGACCGACATCGGCCGGTCCGCGCTCGTCGCCCCGGCCTCCGTCGTGCGCGGCGAGGTGCCCGACGGGCGCGTCTGGGAGGGTCGTGCTCTCACCGACCGCCGCCGGTTCTGACCGCTCGACCTGGCGGCTCATCCGCGCCTCCTCCGGGCGCGCTCGTCGAGCGCCCTGCTGTGCCGGGCCGCGTCGGCGGCGTCGAAGCGCGCGCGGACGACGCGCGCGGGCGAGCCGACGGCGATCGAGTACGGCGGGAGGTCGCCGGTGACGACCGACCCCGCGCCCACGATCGTGCCCTCGCCGATCGTCACGCCGCTGAGCACGATCGAGCCGCCGCCGACCCAGACGTCGCGCCCGATGCGCACGGCGTCGCGCGGCGTGGCGGGCCGGTCCCCCGACCACGTGGACTCCGCGACGGGGACGCCCACCTCGTCGAACGCGTGGTCGTCACGCCCCACGACCTGCACGGCCTGGCCGATGAGCGCGAAGTCGCCGATCTCGCCGTCGACCTCGACGATCGACCACGGCCCGATCGACACGTCGTCGCCGATGACGAGCCGGTGGGGGGCGCTCACGACGGCGAAGCGCCCGAGGCGCAGGCCGCGGCCGTAGGTGACGTGCTGGCGCACGGCGAGGCGCCGCATCACCGCGCGCACGGGCCGCACGAGGACGGGCGCGAGCTGCGTCCGTGTGCCGTAGACCGGCGTCGTTCCGCTCGTCACGCGATGCTCACCTCCTGCGGGCGCTCGACCCGGGCGCCGAGGGCGTCCACGAGGCCGCGCGCCATCGACTCGGCCGAGTAGGACTCGCGGACCCAGGCCGACAGCGCGCGGTCCGGGACGCTCGCGCGGTCGTCCCACGCCGCGAGCGCCGCCGTCGCGAGCCCCTCCACGGAGTCCGTGGGGAACCACCGCACCGCGCCGTGGTCCGCGAGCTCGATCTCCGGCGAGTGCGGCTCGTCCCGCGACACGAGCGTCGGCACGCCGAACCCCGCGGCCTGCGTGAGCGACAGCCCCGCGAACCCGGGCGACACCGCCGCGAAGGCCCGCGCGTGCACGGCCCGGAGCGCGTCGACGTCGTCGACCCAGCCCGCGAACGTCACCGCGTCCTGGAGCCCCTGCTCGCGCACGAAGCGCTCGAGCTCGGGCCGCAGCTCGCCGTCCCCGACGAGCGTGAGACGCATGCCCGGGCGGGCCTGCCGGGCCACGGCGAACGCGCGGACGAGGAGGTCGACCTTCTTGGCCCGCACGAAGCGGCCCACGAACACCAGGTGGTCGCGCTCGCCGACCTCGTCGCCCGCCGGGACCCGGATGTCGTCGCGCCGGTACAGCGCGTTGGTCGCGACCCACACGGGCGAGCCCGGCAGGTCCGCGCGCGCGTCCGCGGCGTCCGCGACCGTGTAGGAGACCGTCCCGTGCGCGAGCCGGCGCATGAGGCGACGCACCGGCGCGGTCCGCGCGCCCTGCCCGGCCCGCGGGTGCACGTGGCCCCACACGAGCACCCGCCGCCCGGTCGCGCGCCGCAGCACGAGCAGCAGCCACGCGGTGAGGCTGCGGGGGTTGAGGTCGACGACGGTCGTGCCCCGGCGCAGCGCGTCGCGCCAGTGCCCGACCTGGAGGAAGGCGGCGCGGCGCACGCGCACCATGCGCACGCGCCGGTACCACCCGACGTCCGGGTCCGTGCGCACGCTCGGGTCGAGGTGCGCGTCGCTCACCCACACGGCGAGGTCGCCGGGCCAGGTCTGACGCACGATCTCGACGCACGCGCGCCGGTAGCGCGGCATCACGGCGAGGTAGAACCCTGCGCTGGCTGTCATACGCCCTCCTCGAGGGGGTCGGGGACTCGGTCCGGTCGTGCCGCGGCCGGGCGCGCGCCGGCCGGCGGAGCGTCGGGCGCGCCCCGCAGGCCCGCGGCGCGCGCGACGACGAGCGCACGCACGTCGTCGACCGCGGCCCGCGCGGCCGCGCGGTCGACGACGACCGGCTCGCCGAGCGCGGCGAGGTGCACGCGCAGGTCGTCCGGCGCCGCGGTCGAGGGCAGCACGGCGAGCGTCGTCGGCAGCTTGTCGCTCCCGGGCGTGGCGACCGGCACGACCACCGCGCCGTTGCGCGCACCGAGCAGCAGCGCGTGGAGCCGGTCGCTCACGACGACGCGCGCCGTGCGCATCGTCGCGGTCACCCGATCGAGCTGGGCACGGTGCTCCCCCTCCCACGCCACGTGCTCGATCCCGTGCTCCGCCGCGAGGCGCGCGTGCTGCGCGCCGTCGCGACGCACCTGGGTGACGAGCACGGGCCGCGTGCCGGTGCGGCGGGCCGCCTCGATCGCGCGGCGCACGAGCGCCGGGTCCACCTCGCGGTCCCCGCGGAACGACAGCACCATCGCGTCCGCCGCGCCGGTCGCGGGGCCGTCGTCCCCTGCGAGCGCGAGGTCCGGCGCGACCCGCACGCGCGGCCCGAGCACGCCGCGCGTCACGTCGTCCCGCGCGACGTACAGCGACTGGAGCCGCACGCTCAGCGCCTCGACCGCGCGCCCCGCCCGGCCCCCGGTGCGCACCGCGCGGCCGAGCGTCATCGCCTCGCCGCGGCCGAGACGCACGAGGACCACGTTGGCGAGGTTCGCGACGCCCTTGAGCAGCGACCGGCGGTCACCGCCGAGCCGCGCGGGCCCCGGCGCGAAGACGAGCAGCGGGCGCTCGCGGCCCAGCGCCGCGCGCACGAGCCGGGCCTGGAACCGCCCCGGGCGTGTGAGGACCGTCGTGCCGTCGAGGTCGTACGACGCGCGGTAGGACGCCCCCGAGCGGCCGGCGTACACGACGACCTCGTCGCACGTCTCGCGCAGGACGCGCAGCATCTCGCGACGGATGACGACGTCGCCGAGGTTGTCCTCCTGGGCGACGACCGAGCAGAAGCCGACGACTCTCACGGGCGCACCTCCTCGCGGACCGGTGCCCCGGCCCGCGTCGGCCGCTCGTCCTCGGCCCGGTGGTGCCGCACGAGCCGGGTCGCGAGGAGCGCCGCCTGCAGCACGAGCGCGCCGCCGAACGCGACCGCGGCGCCCTCCGCACCCGCGAGGACCGCGCCGACCCCGGCACCGACGAGGCACACGGCGGACATCGCGACCGCCGCGCGCGACACGAACGCGGCGTCGCCGTAGCCCTGCAGGAGCGCGGTGCAGACCGAGGCGACGGCGCCGAAGGGCAGCGCGAGGAGCAGGATCTGCACCGGGACGACGGCCGGGCGGTACTCGTCGAGCACCGGGACCGCGTCCACGAGCGCGGGCACCCACGCCGCGAGCGCCAGGTACGCCACGGCGACGCCGGCCACGAGCCACGCGAGGTGCGTCAGGACGCGCCGGCGCGCGGCCACGCCCACGGCGCGCGTCGCGTGCGGCAGCAGCGCGAGCGCGAGCGACGTGGGGACGAGCCGCAGCGGGACCGTCGCCCGGCTCGCGAGCGAGTAGAGCCCGCCGACCACGGCTCCCCCGGTCGCCGCGACGACAGGGACGTCGAGCGTGCGCGCCTGCACCGCGACCGTGTTGACCCAGAACGGCCGGGCCTCGCGCAGCACGTGCCCGAGCGGCGCGCGCCCACCCTCCGGGAGCCGGGTACGGTTCGCCGCGTTGAGCCACGCCACGGACAGGAGCGAGCCCGCGGCCATCGCGACGCCGTACGCGAGCACCGGGTCCGTCCCGGCGGCGCACAGCGCGGCGAACCCCGCCGCGGCGACCGCGCGGCGCACGACGAGGTTCGCCGTCGCGAGGGACGCGCGGCCGTCCGCGATCGCGACGCCCGCCACCGTCTCGGCGTTCCGCTCGGCCGCGGCCCAGACCGCGAGCGGCAGGACCGCCGCGCCGAGGCCGTCACCGAGGGCCGCCGTCACGAGCCACGCGGCGACCAGCGCCGTGACGAGCAGCGGCGCCGTCGTGAGCCGGTTGAGCACGACGGCCGCCCGGACGCGCCCGTCGTCCGGCGCCTCGGCGCGCGTCCGCACGACGTACGCCGACAGGCCCAGGTCGAACACCGCCTGGAGGACGGTGAGCACCGCGACGGCCGAGCCCACGACGCCGAGCTCGGCCGGCCCGACGAGCACGGCGAGCGCCCCGAACGTCACCGCCTGGAGCGCCGCGGCCGCGAGCCTGCCGGTCGTCAGCCACGCGAACGCCCCGATCACGCTGCCCCGCGCTCAGTAGGCACCGTCACGACCCACCACCGCGCGCAGCGTCCGCAGGAGGATGAGGAGGTCCCCCGTCACGGTCCAGTTCTCCACGTAGTAGAGGTCGAGCCGCACGCTCTCCTCGAGCGTGAGGTTGTTGCGGCCGGAGACCTGCCACAGCCCGGTCAGCCCCGGCTTGACCAGCAGGCGACGCCCGATCTCGTCGTCGTACTGGTCGACCTCGAGCGCGACCTGCGGCCGCGGGCCGACGAGGCTCATGGACCCGCCGAGCACGTTGAACAGCTGCGGCAGCTCGTCGATCGAGTAGCGGCGCAGGAACGCCCCGACCCGGGTGACGCGCGGGTCCTGCTTGGGCTTGTAGAAGACCCCGACGTTGCCCGCGCCGAGCACGTCCTCGAGCCGGGACTCGGCGTCCACGACCATCGAGCGGAACTTGAGGACCGTGAACGGCTCGCCGCGCAGCCCGACGCGCTCCTGCGTGAACAGCACCGGGCCGCGGCTCGTGAGCTTGACCGCGAGCGCCGTCACGACGAGGGGGACGGCGAAGAGCACGAGGAGGCCGAGCGCGCCGACGACGTCGAACGCCCGCTTGAGCACGTGCTGCGGACCCGAGTAGCCGGGCGCCTCGACGTGCAAGAGCGGCAGCCCCGCGACGGGCCGGGTCCGGATCCGCGGGCCCGCGACGTCGGTGAGCGCCGGCGCGAGGACGAGGTCCGCGCCCCACGGCTCGAGGTCCCACGCCAGGCGCTTGACGGTCCGGGGGGTGACGAGGTCGGACCCGGTGACCATCACCGTGTCCGCGTGCAGCGGCTCGACGAGGCGCGCCGTGTCGCCCACCTCCCCGACGACGGGCACGCCCGCCACCGTCTCGTGCGGCTCGAGCGGCCCGCCGGGGACGCACGCGCCCACGACCTCGTACCCGCTGTCCCGCGCCTCGCGGAGGCTCCCGACGAGGTGCGCGACGCCGTCGCGGCCCCCGACGACGACCGTCCGCGACCGGCACCGGCCCCGGCGACGCATCCGCACGAGCTGCCGCCGCACGGCCCACCGCCCGAGCACGAGCAGCACGAGGCCGACGGGCAGTGCGATCGCGACGTAGCCGCGCGCGAGGTCGTACCGCAGGAGGTAGGCCGCGATGGCCACGACCCCGAACACGGCGACCGTCGCGTTGACGACGCGCGTGTACTCGGGCGCGCCCGAGCCGAGGCTCCGGCCGTCCCGGGAGAACGCCGCGCGCAGCGCGCACCACCAGACGACCAGGAGCGCCGCGGAGATCGCGGCGTACTGGAGGTCCAGCGTGGTGCCGCCGATCCCGTCGAACCGCACGAGGTACGCGGTCGCGACCGCCGTCGCGACCGCGAGCGCGTCGACCACGGCGACGCGGCGCGCGAGCCGCGCCTTCCAGCCCGGGCGCCGGTACGCGCCCAGGGAGATCCGGACGAGCTGCCCGGTGTCGAAGGACGGCGCGTCGAGACGCCGTCCCGAGTCGTCGAGGTCGACGGCGTCGACCTCGTGATCCTTCTCCAACGTCATGGTGCCCCCTGCGACGTCCGTGGTCGCACGGGCCGCACGACGGCACGGCCGCCCGAGGGCGCGCTCGTACCGCCGCCCGACCGGCGGCCTGCTGAGTGTCTCCGTCACGGTCCGGGACGTCGTCGTCACGGCGACGGCCGGTCGCCGAGGCGACCGGGAGGTTCGGTCAGAGCCCTCGCCCGGGGGCGAGGGCTCGTCCCCTCAGGCCTTCGTCCCGGCGGAGCGCCGGCGGTTGCGCGCGACGAGGACCGCCGTCGTGCCGCCCGCGACGAGCAGCGCCGCGCCGCCGAGCAGGAGGACGTCGTCGGACCCGGTCTCGGCCAGTCCGCCCGACGAGACGTCGTCGCCGCCGCCCTGCGCCGAGCCGGAGCCCGAGCCGCTGCCGGCGCCGTCGGACGCGGGCACCGCGACGACCTGCTGGCTCGACAGGACGGTGCCGTCGGCGTCGGTCGCGACGAGGGAGTAGGTGCCGGGCTCCGACAGCGTCACCGCGAACGACGCGAAGCCGTTCGCGGTGTTCTTGGTGAGCGCCTTGGTGCCGGCGATGGAGATGGCGCCGTCCGGGACGTCGGGCGACGTGATGGTGAGCGTGATCGTCGGGTTGCCCGCCGGCCCGCCCACCGTGACGGTGAACGTCTGGCCGACCGAGGGCGTCGTCGTGGAGACGCCGACCTCGTACTCGTCCGCCTCGTAGGCGGTCGCGACGGCCGGTGCCGCGGCGATCGCCCCGGCCAGGAGCAGCGTGGTCGCTGCGCGTCGAAGCTTCATGTCAAAGGCCCCCTGCCTTCGTCGGTGACGCGGGGACCTCGGCCGACGGGCGTCGTCGACGCCCGTTCACGCACGTGCCCCCGCCGTGCTCCCTCAGGAGAACACACTCCCGCCGCACCCGGTAGCCGAGAGGGTGGTCGTCTCGGACCTGGAACCAGGAGTTTTCCTCACGGAAACTTCCCCGGGCTGGTTGCGGCCGCTCACGAGGTCGTAGTCGTACGTCACGGACTCCCCCGGGGCGAGCGCGACGGAGCGGGCCCCGACCACGAGCCCGTCGTGCACGTGCGAGAACAGTCCCGGGCCGTCGTCCGCCCCGGACGTCCCCCGGATCCCGCCGCCCGCCGGGGCGTACACGAGCAGGTTGGTGCGGATCGTCCCGTCCCCGCCCGCCCCCAGGACGTACTCGGGCAGGCGCGCCGCCTCGTCCGCGGTGAGCGTGGACGTGAGCGTGACGCGCAGCGTGAAGGACTGCGAGCCGTCGGGGCGGCACGTGACGTCGTCGAGCGCGACCGCGGAGTCGAGGTAGTAGCCGGTCTTGGACGCGGTCGTCGCGTTGAGGTACACGCCCACGACGGGCGACGCGGGGCCGCCCGCCGGGTCGACGCCGCGCCCCACGAGCTCGCCCGACAGGACGGTGCCCGCCAGGAGGTCCTGCTCGGTCGCGCGCGCCGACCACACGAGCAGCCGGCCCTCGCGCGCCGAGCCGGCGAGCGCGTCGACGAGGCGCGCCGGGTCGCCGGTGCCGCTCGTGAGCGCCGCGACGACCTCGCGCGCGACGAGCGCGAGCACCGCGTCCTGCTCCGACGGGTCCTCGTGGTCGCGGTACACGCCGTTGAGCAGGTACGCGGCCGCGTCGTCCTCCGTGAGCCGCAGCGCCTCGCCGTCCGGGGTGGCGACCTCCACGGGGCCCACGGCGCCCAGCACCCCCGCGAGCGCGACGGGGTCCACGGCGACGACGCCGTCGACGTCCTCGCCCGTCTGCCGCAGCCACGCCTCGCGCGCGACGCGCGCCGCGCGCGGGAAGTCGGGCGTCGACGTGACGTTGAGCATGTACCGGCCGAGGTCGTCGCCGAACAGGGCGGCCTCCGCGCCGCTGAGGTCGACGACGCTCTCCGGGAGCGGGCCGAGCGCGCTCCCCGGGCGGACCTCGACGAGCGCGACGTCCCCGCCGTCGGCGCGCAGGTGGAGCACCGACCCGGCGATCCCGCCCGTCGCGCGGGGCTCGGCGTTGTTCTGCACGAGCACGAGGTAGTCGCGCGCCTCGTCGGCACCGAGCATCGCGGGGACGAGGTCGACGGCACGCGCGGCCGTCGACGTCTGGGACGCCACCTGGGCGAGCTCGTCGCGCAGGTCGTCCACCGCGGCGGCCAGCGGCCCCACGAGCGAGGCCGTGTCGATGCCCGCGACGCTCTCGAGCGACGCGGTGACGGCGCGGTCGGCCGCGACGACGTCGTCGCGCGCGTCGGCGAGGGGCGCGAGGTCGAGGGAGCCGCCCGACGGCGCGAGGGCGGCGGGCGAGGCGACCTCCACCGCGGCGGCGAGGCGGGGCAGCGCGTCCTGCGCGACCCGGTCGACCGCGCCGGTGACCTCGCCGAGCGCGCGGGCGTCGTCGCCGACGAGCGGGAGGGCGCGGGCGAGCGTCCAGTGCGGGCCGTGCGTCGCCGCCGCCGCGAGCGCCGCGGAGCCGCGGACGTCCTCGACCGTGGCCGTCGCGTCCTGGCCGGACCGCACCTGCTCCTGGAGCACGGGGAGGCGCGCGGCCACGTCCTCGAGCGCGGCGCGGGCGCGCAGCGCGTCCACGAGGAGCCACGCGAGCCAGGCGACCACGACGACGAGCGCCAGCGCGACCGCGAGGCCCACTCGTCGACGCAGTCGTGGCCGTCTCGTCCGCGGACGCCTCGGCGTCTCCCGCTCCGGCTCGCGTCGTCCGGCCGGCGCGACCGTCGTCGCCGCTCCCGACCAGCCCGGACCCCACTCCTCGTGCACCATGCCGCCCCCTGCGACTCGCCCCCTGCGCGACGGCCCCGGCGCGCTGCCGTCGCTCGCGCTACATTACCCAGACCCACGCCCGCAGGGAGGCTCAGAGCGTGCTGTCCGTCCTCGTCGTCTGCACCGGGAACATCTGCCGCTCGCCCGCGGCGCAGCTCGTGCTCGACGCCGCGCTCGACGACTCGGTCGTCGTGACGAGCGCCGGGACGCGGGCGGTCGTGGGCGCGCCCGTCGCCCCGCCCATGGCGCGCCTCGTCGCGCGCCGCGGACTCGACCCGGCGGCGTTCGCCGCGCGCGACCTGACGCCCGACCTCGTGCGCGCGGCGGACGTCGTGCTGACCATGACGCGCCGCCACCGGGCCGACGTGCTCGACCTCGCGCCGGCCGCGCTGCGCCGCTCGTTCCTGTTCACCGAGCTCCCGGCGATCGCCGAGGCCGTCGGGCCCGGGGACGGCGCCACGACCGACGCCGCCCGCCTCGCCGCCGTCGTCGCGGCAGCCCCGCGGGCGCGGGCAGTCCTCGACCTCGCGCGCCACGCCCCGGACGTCGAGGACCCGTACGGTCGCTCCGACGAGGTGTACGAGCGCGTGCTCGGCACGATCGAGACCCAGACCGACCGGCTCGTCGCCGCGCTGCGCCGGTGACCGGTCCTCCTCCCTGCCCCCTGCACGGGGAGGAGGACCGGCTGCCGTCACGGCCGGTCGGGCTCCGCGACGGCGACCACCACGACCGCTTCCCGGACGACAGGGCCGCCGCACCCGAGAGCGGCCCCCGAGCCCGTCGTGCCACGGAGACGGGCGCGTCGTGCGGGGAGGTCCGCGGTCGCTGCACCGAGGGCGACCGACCGTCGGTCGACCGTCACCCCGGACATGGGTGCAGCGTGCACGCGGCTCGTGCGTCTCGCAGGCTGGACATCCGTTCAGAAGCGCGCGTGATGTCCGCCATGCGCGGTATGCCCCGCTTCAGCGCCCGGTATGCCCGCTAGATTCACCCCGCCGGCACCCGTGGGACCGCTCACATGGCGAGACGGCGACACCGGGACGGGCTCACGCGCGCTCGCCGTCACCGTCGACGTCCGCCGCCAGGCCCGTCAGGGCTCGCGCGGCCGGACCGATGCGGTAGCGGCGGTCGTCGCCCTGCACGAGCCACCGGTGCGCGACGAGCGTCTGCGCGATCCGGAACGCGCCCGGACGACTCACGCCCAGGCTCGCCGCCAGCTCCGCCAGGCGCATCGCGCCCGACGCGGCCACCAGCTCGACGGTGCGCACCGTGCGTGACACGGACGCGAGGATGTACGGCCCCCTGCTCGACATGCTCGCGACCCTAGGAGCGATCCCGGTCGCTCGCAGCGCCCGTGCTCCGGACCGCGCCCCCGCAGGGGTTGAGAACGTCACGGCGGCAGGGACCGGTGCTGTGGGGCGAAGAACGCGAAAGGCCCCCCGACCTGCGCGATGCTGGTCGGAGGGCCTTCGGCTCGGTGGGCGATACTGGGTTCGAACCAGTGACCTCTTCGGTGTGAACGAAGCGCGCTACCACTGCGCCAATCGCCCGAGTGCGAGGTCGATACTAGCCTGAAACGGACCGGATCGAAAAACCGGCTCGCGCTCAGGGGTCGAGACGCTCGCGCCGGCGCCGCTCGAACAGGTCGCGCGCGGCGAGCGACACCTCTCCGGCCGCCACGTCGACGCCGTCGAGCCACGTCACGGGCTGCACGTTGCGCACCGAGCCCGTGAGGAGCAAGGCCGCGTCCCCGGCGCTCACCTCGTCGAGCACGGCGAACGGCAGCTCGCCGGGGCGCGCCTCGCGCACGGGCAGGCCGTCCTCCGCGGCCCACTCCAGCAGGAGCTCGCGCGTGATGCCCGCGAGGCACCCCGACGACAGCAGGGGCGTGACGAGCTCGCCGCCGCGCTCGACGAACACGTTGGCGCCCGTGCCTTCGCACAGGTCGCCCGCGGTGTTGGCGAGCAGGGCCTCGTCGCCGCCCTTCGCGACGGCGTCGGCGAGCGCGACGACGTTCTCCGCGTACGACGTCGTCTTGAGCCCCGCGACGGCGGAGCGCTCGTTGCGCGCCCAGGGTGAGCGGACGGCGCGCCCGGCGGGGCTGATGGTCGCGGGGCCGGCCGCGACGACGACCGTCTGGGCGCCCGGCGTGCGTCCCGACCCGAGCGGGCCGACGCCGGCGGTCACGGTGATGCGCAGCCGCCCGACCGCGCCCGCGCCCTCCCGGGTGCGCGCGTCGGCCTCGGCGAGCACGGCGGTGACGCCCTCGAGGACGCGCCGCTCGTCGGGGGCGTCGAGCCCGAGTCCCGCGGCCGACCGCGCGAGCCGGCGCAGGTGGCGGGTGAGGGCGAACGCCCGGCCGTCGAACACCGCGCACGTCTCGAAGACGCCGTCGCCCACGGTCAGGCCGTGGTCGACGGCGCTCAGCGCGTCCTCGTCGGGCCGCACGAGCCGGCCGTCGGCCCAGATCACGAGGTTCTCGGAGGGAGGCGTCGGCGCCCCGGGGGTGCTCATGGCTCCAGTGTGCCCGAGGCGAGACCGACGAGGCGCCGGGCCTTGAGCTCGGTCTCCTCCCACTCGCGCGCGGGGTCGCTCCCCCACGTGATGCCAGCGCCGGTGCCGAACCGCAGCACGCCGTCCGACCACCAGAACGTGCGGATCCCGACGGCGAGCACCGCCTCGTCGCCGTCGACCCAGCCGACCGCGCCGCAGTAGGGGCCGCGCGGCTCGGGCTCGAGCGCGTCGATGATCCGCAGCGCGGAGGACTTCGGGGCGCCCGAGACGGACGCGGGCGGGAACGTCGCGTCGAGCAGGGCGGACCACAGCGCCGCCGGGTCGTGCAGGTCGGGGCGCACGCGGCCCGCGACCGTGCTCACGAGGTGCACGAGCCCGGGGTGCTGCTCGACCGCGAGGAGGCCGGTCACCTCGACCGTGCCGGGCTCGCACACGCGCTGGAGGTCGTTGCGCACGAGGTCGGTGATCATGACGTTCTCGGCGCGGTCCTTGGCCGTCAGGCCGTCCGGCGTCGCGGCGGTGCCCTTGATCGGGCCCGACGTCACGGTCCCGCCGGAGACGCGCAGGTACAGCTCGGGCGACGCGCTGACGACCCACACCGGGTCGACGCCCGCGGCCCGCGGGACGTGCAGCACGCCGCCGTACGGGGCGGGGTTGCCGCGCGCCAGACGCCGGGCGAGGGCGAGCGCGTCCGGCTCGCCCCCCGGGTCGGCGAGCGGTGCGGACAGGACGCGGCACACGTTGGCCTGGTAGACCTCGCCCTCGCGGACCTGCGCGCGCACGTGCGCGACGGCGGCCTCGTACCGCGCCCGGTCCATCGAGCTCGTCCACGCGTCGGCGGACGGCCCGCGCCACGCGCGTCCCGACGCCGGGCCCGCGGCGGAGAGGTCGCCCGGGTCGAGACGCTCGGCGAACCGCCACGCGCGCGCCCGCCCGCCGCGCGCAGGCGCGTCGAAGTCCACGACGACGAACCAGGGCCCGGGCTCGGCGAGCCGCTCCGGCGCGCGACGCAGGTCGACGACCTCGACGACGCCCGCGGCGGCGCGGCCAGCGAGGTGCGCGATCCCCTGCCGCGGCGACGTTCTCCCAGGTCCAGGCACGGGACCACGCTACCGACCGCGCGCACGGCGCCCCGAGACCGCCCGACGCGCCGTGCGCGGCACGCCCGCCGGGGCCGGTTGGACGTAGGACGCGAACGTGGACTAATGTCTGGGACGCGCCGGAACGCCGGGGGCACACGGGAAGCGATTCTCGAGGGCCTCGAAGCTCCGGCCGCGCGGATGTGGCTCAGTTGGTAGAGCATCACCTTGCCAAGGTGAGGGTCGCGGGTTCGAGTCCCGTCATCCGCTCGGAGGCCCACTCTCTCGTCCGCCCTCGCGGTCGCGGAGGGCAGGTCGCGGTGGAGTGGCCGAGAGGCGAGGCAGCGGCCTGCAAAGCCGTATACGTGGGTTCGAATCCCATCTCCACCTCGCAGACAGCACCACCCCTCGGGCGATTGGCGCAGCGGTAGCGCGCTTCCCTGACACGGAAGAGGTCACTGGTTCGATCCCAGTATCGCCCACGAGCACGACGCGAGAGGCCGCCCCGGCACCGTCCGGAGCGGCCTCTCGCGTGCCGACCGTCACCCGGACCGATGCACGGTCCGGGCCGGAAGTCGGCTAGTATGTGCTTCGCGCCGGATCACCGGGAGCCCTACCGGGCTTCTCACGAGCCGGCCGCGCGGATGTGGCTCAGTTGGTAGAGCATCACCTTGCCAAGGTGAGGGTCGCGGGTTCGAGTCCCGTCATCCGCTCGGAGGCCCACTCTCTGGCCTGCTCTCTCGGGAGCGAGAGAGGACGCGTCTCAAGGTGGAGTGGCCGAGAGGCGAGGCAGCGGCCTGCAAAGCCGTATACGTGGGTTCGAATCCCATCTCCACCTCGCAGTGCAGCACCCCGGGCGATTGGCGCAGCGGTAGCGCGCTTCCCTGACACGGAAGAGGTCACTGGTTCGATCCCAGTATCGCCCACCACCACAAGGCCGTCCCGGCATCCCCGGGGCGGCCTTCGTCGTCCGCTAGCCTCGGCCCATGCCGGACCAGTCCCCCGCCCACGACGTGCTGCCCCTCGGCACCGCGCCGCGCCCCACGACCGCCGTCGAGCTCCTCGCGCGGTTGCGCCCCGCCGTGCTCGACGTCCTCGGGCCCGCCGTCGAGGGCACCGACGCCGTGCGCCTGGACGCCGGCCTCGACGGCCCGGACGTCACGCACCTCGACGTCGACGTCACCGCGGTGCGCGTGCACGCGAGCGGCACGTCGGGCCCGCCGACGCCGACCCGTCACGTCGAGGACGTCCGCTCGCGCGAGGACGCGACGCTGCGCCGCCTGCGCGTCGACGCGCACCCGCTCGTCGTCGAGGGCGTCCCCGTCGACGTGACGGCGGAGGTCGAGGGCGTGCGCTTCCGGTGGGTCGAGGGCACCGACGGCACGCTCGCGGTCGAGGCCGTCGAGCCCGACGACGACGCACCCCTGAGCGGGCACGTGCGCGTCGCCGCGCCGCGCGACGAGGTCGTCGACACCGTCCGGCGGATCGTCGCGACGGAGCTCCACGGCATCGGCCTGGCCCTCACGGCGCTCGACGTCGAGGTCGTCGCGCGCGGGCCCCGCAGCGTGTCCCTGCGCGCCGACGCGCGCGTCCGCAAGGGCATCCTGTCCGCGAGCGTGCGCGCGACGGCCACCGCGGTCGTCGACGAGCGGATGGTCCTCACGGTGCGGGACGTCGAGCTGTCGAGCCGCAACCCCGTCGTCGCGGCGCTGCTCGTCGTGGCGCGCGGCGAGCTCGCCAAGATCGAGGGCCATCGCGTGGACCTCGCGGCCGACCTGCCGCCCGGCATCCGGGTCGCGGACGTGCGCGTGGAGGTCGGCGAGACGCTCGCCGTCGCGGCGCGCCTCGCGTGACGGCGCCCTTGTGGTGCCACCGGCGTCCCCGTAGCGTCGAGAGCATGTGCCGGAACATCACGACCCTGCGCGGCCTCGAGCCCCCCGCGACGGACGAGGAGATCGAGGCGGCCGCCCGCCAGTTCGTCCGCAAGGTGACGGGGATCCAGCGCACGAGCGCCGCGACCGAGGAGCCGTTCGAGCGAGCGGTCGACGAGGTGACGGCGATCGTCGCACGCCTCCTCGGCGAGCTGCCCGAGCGCCGCAACCCGCCGTCCACCGTGCCCCCGCTGCGCCGCGAGGAGGTCCGGGCGCGCATCGCGGCGCGCGAGGCGGCCGAGCGCGAGCACGAGCGCGCCCACGCGCTGGGGATCGCCCACTCCCACTGAGGCGGGCCACCGAGCCCACGCTGTGCGCCGAGCGCGGGGCGGGGTGCGGGCCGTGGCACCGCCGGGTGTGCCCCGGCCCGGCGACGGCGTCTAGGCTCGGGACCCGTGAACGCCGCACCCGCACCGTCCCCCGCCCCCGAGGCCCCGCGCCCCGAGCCGGTCAGCGCGAGCATGCGCCGGGCGAAGGCCGACGCGCGGTCCGCGCACGTGACGATCGGTCAGGTACGCGAGGACGCGGCCGGGCACGTGACCATCGACTGCTCGTGCGGCATGGCGCTCACGAACGGGCCGGACTGGACGGTCGACGAGCACATCCGCCTGCACCGCGCCGAGGCGCGCTACCTCGCGCTCAGCGCGGTCGCGCCGGCCGGGATGCCGCGTCTCATCCCGGTCGACGCCGACCGGCTGCCGCGGGTCGACTGACCTTCTAGAGCTCGTCCGGGTCGTCCCAGGACGTGCCCGACGACGCGCCGTCGATCGGCCGGCGCTCGTTCTCCGAGAGGGACTGCGGCGCCTTCGTCGCGTCGCCCCCGGTGAGCACGTCCCCGGTCCCCTCGGCCTCGTCCTCGCGACGCGGGGACAGGCGCGCGGAGGCGACGTCGGACTCGTTGAGGTCGTCACGGTGGTGTGCGTGGGTGCTCATGGGACGAGGTCTACCAGGTCCCACGACCACCTGCACGGCCGTCCACCTCCGGGCTCCGGGGGTGAGACGACGAGCCGGGCGCGGGCCGCGCCATCATGAGCGCTTGGCACACTTTTTCTGCGACGTCATCCGGAAACGGAGTTTCGCCACGGAAGGCGTCCTGCGACGACACGGACCGGGGCCCCGTGAAATCCTCGGGGACATGCAGACCTGGCCAGGCCACCCCTACCCGCTCGGCGCCACGTACGACGGCTCGGGGACCAACTTCGCCCTCTTCTCCGAGGTCGCCGAGCGCGTCGAGCTCTGCCTCTTCGACGACGACGGCACCGAGACCCGCGTCGACGTCGAGGAGGTCGACGCGCACGTCTGGCACGTCTACCTGCCCGGCAAGGGCCCCGGCACGCGCTACGGCTACCGCGTGCACGGGCCGTACGACCCCGCGAACGGCCACCGCTGCAACCCGGCGAAGCTGCTCCTGGACCCGTACGCGAAGGCGATCGAGGGACAGATCGACGGCGACGAGTCGCTGTTCTCCTACCGCTTCGGCGACGGCGGCGAGGTCACCGCGGACGACGACGCGGGCGAGGGCGACGACGGCGACTCCCCCGCTCCCCCGCGCAACGACGACGACTCCGCGGGCCACACGATGATGTCGGTCGTCATCAACCCCTACTTCGACTGGGGCCACGACCGCCCGCCGAACCGGGACTACCACGACAGCGTCATCTACGAGGCGCACGTCAAGGGCATGACGATGCTCCACCCGGACGTGCCCGAGGAGCTGCGCGGCACCTACGCGGGGATGGCGCACCCGGCCGTGATCGAGCACCTCGTGACGCTCGGCGTCACGGCGGTCGAGCTCATGCCGGTGCACCAGTTCGTCAACGACCCGACGCTCGTGGAGCGCGGGCTGTCGAACTACTGGGGCTACAACACGATCGGCTTCTTCGCGCCGCACAACGGGTACGCGGCGTACGGGACGCGCGGCCAGCAGGTCATGGAGTTCAAGACCATGGTCAAGGCCCTGCACGAGGCCGGCATCGAGGTCATCCTCGACGTCGTCTACAACCACACGGCCGAGGGCAACCACCTCGGGCCGACGCTGAGCTTCCGCGGGATCGACAACAAGGCGTACTACCGGCTCGTGGACGGCGACGAGGCGCACTACTTCGACACGACGGGCACGGGCAACTCGCTGCTCATGCGCTCGCCGCACGTGCTCCAGCTCATCATGGACTCGCTGCGGTACTGGGTGACCGAGATGCACGTGGACGGGTTCCGCTTCGACCTCGCGGCGACGCTGGCCCGCCAGTTCCACGAGGTGGACCGCCTGTCGGCGTTCTTCGACATCGTGCAGCAGGACCCGGTGATCTCCCAGGTCAAGCTCATCGCGGAGCCGTGGGACCTCGGCGACGGCGGCTACCAGGTGGGCGGCTTCCCGCCGCTGTGGACCGAGTGGAACGGGCGCTACCGCGACACGGTGCGCGACTTCTGGCGCGGCGAGCCGTCGACGCTGCCCGAGCTCGCGAGCCGGCTCACCGGGTCGTCCGACCTCTACGAGCACAGCGGCCGCAAGCCCATCGCGTCGATCAACTTCGTCACGGCGCACGACGGCTTCACGCTCAACGACCTCGTGTCCTACGACGAGAAGCACAACGAGGCCAACGGCGAGGACAACAACGACGGCGAGAGCCACAACCGGTCGTGGAACTGCGGCGTCGAGGGCCCTACCGACGACCCGGAGGTGCGGGCGCTGCGCGCGCGCCAGCGGCGCAACATCCTCGCGACGCTGCTGCTCTCCCAGGGCGTGCCGATGCTCGCGCACGGCGACGAGATCGCGCGCACGCAGGGCGGCAACAACAACGGGTACTGCCAGGACAACCCGATCACGTGGATGGACTGGGGCGGCGAGGACGGCCTCGACGACGAGCGGGCCGCGCTCCTCGACTTCGCGCGCCACGTCGTGTGGCTGCGGCGCGACCACCCCGTGCTGCACCGCCGCCGGTTCTTCGTCGGGCGCGGCGAGGGAGCGAGCGTCGAGGCGCCCGCGTCGCCCGACGACCTGCCGGACATCGAGTGGCTCGACATCACGGGGTCGCGCATGAACCAGGAGGACTGGGACCAGTCCTACGCGCGCAGCGTCATGGTCTTCCTCAACGGCGACGCGATCCCCGAGCACGACCGGCGCGGCGAGCCCGTGGTCGACGACTCGTTCCTGCTCCTGCTCAACGCGCACTCCGACGAGCTCGAGTTCACCGTGCCGCCGGCGGCGTACGGCGAGAGCTGGGACGTCGTGCTCGACACGGACGGCACGGTCGACGCGGGCGACTCGCTGCACCCCGGGGACACGGTGCCCGTGACGGGTCGCAGCGTCATCGTTCTGACCCGGCCGCCGCTGCGATGACGGCCGCCACCCCCGGCGCGCACGGCGCGCCGCCCCGCGTCCCCGTGTCCACGTACCGGCTCCAGCTCGGCCCCGACCTCACGTTCGACGACGCCGCGCGCCAGGTGCCCTACCTCGCGTCGCTCGGCGTCACGCACCTCTACCTGTCCCCCGTGCTCCAGGCGGCGCCCGGGTCGACGCACGGGTACGACGTCGTCGACCACGCGCGCGTGAGCGCCGAGCTCGGCGGGCGCGACGGGCTCGAGCGCCTGTCGGCCGCGGCGCGCGCCGCCGGCCTCGGCATGGTGCTCGACGTCGTGCCGAACCACATGGCCGTCCCGACGCCCGCGTGGCACAACCGCGCGCTGTGGTCCGTGCTCGAGGAGGGACCGGACTCGCCGTACGCCCGGTGGTTCGACGTCGACTGGTCGGCGGGCGAGGGCGCCGTCCTCATGCCGGTGCTCGGCGCGCGCCTGGGCGACGTCCTCGCCGCGGGCGAGATCGCGCTCGACGAGGTCGAGGTCCCGGGCACGCCCGGCCCCCGGCGCGTGCTGCGCTACTACGACCACGTCTTCCCCGTGCGCGCCGGACGGAGGACCTGCCGCTCGCGGAGCTCGTCGAGCGCCAGCACTACCGGCTCGCGTACTGGCGCGTGGGCGACGAGGAGCTCAACTACCGCCGCTTCTTCGACGTCGGGTCGCTCGTCGCGGTCCGGGTCGAGGACGAGGAGGTGTTCGACGCGACGCACGCGCTCGTGCTCGACCTCGTCGCCGACGGGACGGTCGACGGGCTGCGCATCGACCACCCGGACGGGCTCGCGGACCCGGGGCAGTACCTCCAGCGGCTCGCGGACCGCACCGACGGGGCGTGGGTCGTCGTCGAGAAGATCCTCGCGGGCGAGGAGCAGGTGCCGCCGGACTGGGCGACCGTCGGGACGACGGGCTACGACGTCGCGTGGCGCCTGCAGCAGCTCTTCGTCGACCCGGGCGGCCGGGCCGGTCTGGACGCGGTGATGACGCGCCTCACGGGCGCCGCGCCCGGGGGGCTCGGCGCGGTCGTCGAGCAGGCGAAGCGCGAGGTCGTCACCGGGCCGCTCTACGCGGAGGTGCACCGCCTCACGGACCTCGCGGCCGCCGTCTGCCACGACGACCCCCGCTTGCGCGACCACACGTGGCGCGGCCTTCACCAGTGCCTGCGCGAGCTGCTCGTCGCGTTCGACCGGTACCGCGCGTACGTGGTGCCGGGCACGCCGCCGCGGCACGAGGCGGTCCGGGCGGTCGAGGAGGCGGCCGACCGGGCGCGCGCCCGGCTCGACCCGCAGCGCGCGGAGACGCTGGACGTCGTCGTGGACCTCGTGCTGGGCCGGGAGGCCGGCAGCGCGGGCCGGCGACGCGAGGCACGCCGCGACGAGCTCGTCGTGCGGTTCCAGCAGGTGTGCGGCGCGGTGACGGCGAAGGGCGTCGAGGACACCGCGTTCTACCGGTGGACCGAGCTCGTCAGCCTGTGCGAGGTCGGGGGCGAGCCGGACCGGTTCAGCCTCGGCGTGCACGACTGGCACGCGTTCGCGCAGCGGTTCGCGGCGCTCACGCCGCACGCGCTCACGGCGGGCTCGACGCACGACACCAAGCGCGGCGAGGACACGCGCGCGGCCCTCGGCGTGCTGTCCGAGGACGCCGCCGGGTGGTCGCGGCTCGTCGACGAGGTCCGCGCGGCGACCGCGCCCTACCGCGGGGTGCTCGTCGACGGCCTCGCGGAGAACCTGCTGTGGCAGACCGTCGCCGGGACGTGGCTCCCGGACGCGGGCGCCGCGGCGGAGGGCGCCGCGGGGGCGACCGACACCGCGATCGCGCCCGACCGCCTCGTCGACTACCTGCGCAAGGCGCTGCGCGAGGCGAAGGTCGCCACGTCGTGGACGAGCCCGGACGAGGCGTACGAGGAGGCCGTGGCCGACCTCGCGCGCCGCGCGCTCGCCGACCCGGTGGTGACGGGGGCGTTCGCCCGCTGGGCGCACAAGCACCGCGAGCACCTGCGCGCGGCGAGCCTCGGCCTCACCCTGGCGAGGCTCACCGCGCCGGGCGTGGCCGACGTCTACCAGGGCGCCGAGTCGTACGCGCCGACGCTCGTGGACCCCGACAACCGGCGGCCCGTGGACACGGTCGCCCTCGGGGCACGGCTCGCGCGGCTCGACGCCGGCTCCCCCGCGCGCACGCTCGCCGACGAGAAGCTGCTCGTCACGGCGCGCGCCCTGCGCGTGCGCCGCGCCCTCGCGGCCGCGTTCGTCGGCGAGGGCGCGGGCTACGCGCCGGTCGCGACCTCGACGCCGTGCGCCCTCGCGTTCGCGCGCACGACCCCGGGCGACGACGCGGGTGACGACGGCGCGGGCGGCGACGGGACGGGCGTCGCGCGCGTCGTGACGGTCGCGACGCGCCTCGCCGGGACGGTCGACCGCCTCGGCGGCTGGCGCGACCACGTGGTGACGCTGCCCGAGGGCGCGGGCGCGTGGGTCGACGTGCTCACCGGCCGCGAGCACGCACCGGGCACGGTGCGCGTCGCCGACCTGCTCGCCGACCTGCCGGTCGCGCTGCTCGTCGAGCCGTCCGCCGCGAGCGCCGCGACCGCGGGCGCGCCGGCCGGGCACGAGGACGCCGGGGGCGCGTCGTGACCGCCGACCCGCCCGTCCCGCCGTCCTCCGTGCCCGCGCCGCGCGCGACGCCGATGCTCGCGGTGCCCGGCCCGCGGCCCGTGGTGTGGGCACCGACCGCGCGCAGCGTCGACCTGCTCCTGCCCGAGCCGGGCACGGGCACGTTCGAGGGCGCGCGACGCCTGCCGCTGCGCCTCGTGGGCGCGCACGTCCCGGGCTGGTGGGGCTACGACCACGAGCTGCCGTGGGGCACGGACTACGGGTTCGCGGTCGACGGCGGGCCCGGCCGGCCGGACCCGCGCAGCCCGTGGCAGCCGTACGGCGTGCACGGGCCGAGCCGCACGTTCGACCCCGCGTTCGCGTGGACCGACGACGCGTGGCCGGGCCGCGACGTGCGCGGCGAGGTGGTCTACGAGCTCCACGTCGGGACGTTCACGCCGCAGGGCACGCTCGACGCCGCGATCGACCGGCTCGACCACCTCGTGGACCTGGGCGTCGGCGCGGTCGAGCTCCTGCCCGTCGCCGCGTTCGGCGGTGAGCGGGGCTGGGGCTACGACGGCGTGCACCTGTACGCGGTGCACGACCCGTACGGCGGGCCGCGCGCGCTGCAGCGGTTCGTCGACGCGGCGCACGCGCGCGGGCTCGCCGTCGTGCTCGACGTCGTCTACAACCACCTCGGGCCGTCGGGCAACTACCTCCCGGAGTTCGGCCCGTACTTCACGGACGCGCACACGACCCCGTGGGGCGCTGCGGTGAACCTCGACCGCCCGAGCAGCCGCGAGGTGCGCGAGTGGGTGATCGACAACGCCGAGCGGTGGTTCGTCGAGTTCCACGTGGACGCGCTGCGCCTCGACGCGGTCCACGCGCTCGTCGACGAGTCGCCCACGCACCTGCTGGCCGAGCTCGCGCGCCGCGTCGAGCGCGTCGAGGAGGCGCTCGGACGCCCGCTGACGCTCGTCGCCGAGTCGGACGAGAACGACCCGGCGACGGTGACCGGCGTCGAGCAGGGCGGGCGCGGGATGCACGCGCAGTGGGCGGACGACGTCCACCACGCCGTGCACGCGCTCCTCACGGGCGAGCGCCAGGGGTACTACGTCGACTTCGGGTCGGTCGCGGTGCTGCGCAAGGCCCTCACGGGCGTGTTCGTGCACGACGGCACGTACTCGACGTTCCGCGGCCGCACGTGGGGGCACCGCGTCCCGGCGGGGACGGACGGGCACGCGTTCGTCGTGAGCTCCCAGAACCACGACCAGGTGGGCAACCGCGCGCACGGGGACCGGCCGTCGGCCACGCTCGACGGCGGCGGCCTGGCCGCGGCCGCGGCGCTCGTGCTGGTCTCGCCGTTCACGCCGATGCTCTTCATGGGCGAGGAGTGGGGTGCGTCCACGCCGTGGCAGTTCTTCACCGACCACGCCGAGCCGGAGCTCGCCGAGGCGGTCCGGCGCGGGCGCGCCGCGGAGTTCTCCGACCACGGGTGGGGCGACGGCTCGCCCGTGCCCGACCCGCAGGACCCGACGACGCGCGACGCGAGCGTGCTCGACTGGTCCGAGCGCGAGCGGGGCGAGCACGCGCGGCTGCTCGCGTGGTACCGCACGCTCGTCGGCCTGCGGTCGCGGCCGGACGTGCGCTCGGGCGACCTGTCGGTCGTGCGCCTGCACGGCCCGGGCGGCGCCGACGACGACGCCGCCGGGGAGGAGGCGCGCACCGCCGCGGCCCCGCTCGACGGCCCGGCGTTCGTCGTCGACCGGCGCACGGTCGCGGTCGCGGTGAACCTCGGCGCCGAGGCGCGCCGGCTGCGGCTCGCCCTGGGCGGCACGCCGCGCGTCCTCGCAGCGTGGGACCCGGCGACCCGCGTCCAGCGGCGCTCGGTCGAGCTGCCCGCGCGTTCGGTCGCCGTCCTGTCCTGGGTGTGACTACGCTCACGCCCATGTCGACGACGAAGAAGTCCACGAAGCCGAGGAAGGCGTCGAAGGGCGCCGCGGACCCCGCGCTCGACGCGGACTGGGAGGTCGCGCCGACGCAGGCGCTGCGCGTCGGACCGGGCTTCGACCTCGCGGCGTTCGACCGGCGCTCGACCCCGGGGTTCGCGGGCGACAAGGCGTCCGGGCAGGCGCTCGTCGCGCGGCACGCGGACGAGCTGTCCGAGCTCCAGGAGAGGCTCTTCGCCGAGGGCCGCTCGGGCGGCTCGCGCTCGGTGCTCCTCGTCCTGCAGGGCATGGACACCGCGGGCAAGGGCGGGATCGTCCGGCACGTCGTCGGCCTCGTGGACCCGCAGGGCGTGGCCCACCGCTCGTTCGGCGTCCCGACGCCCGAGGAGCGCGAGCACGACTTCCTGTGGCGCATCCGCAACGCGCTCCCGCGGCCCGGGTACATCGGCGTGTTCGACCGCTCGCACTACGAGGACGTGCTCGTCGCGCGCGTGGACGAGCTCGTGCCGCCGGCGGTGTGGGAGGCGCGCTACGACGAGATCAACCGCTTCGAGGAGGAGGTCGTCGCGGCCGGTACGACGATCGTCAAGGTCGCGCTCCTCGTGTCCTACGAGGAGCAGCGCGCACGGCTCATGGAGCGGCTCGAGCGCCCGGACAAGTTCTGGAAGTACAACCCGAACGACGTGGACTCGCGCCGCAAGTGGCCCGCGTACCAGGAGGCGTACCAGGCCGTCCTCGACCGGACGAGCACCGAGACGGCGCCGTGGTACGCGATCCCCGCGGACCGCAAGTGGTTCGCGCGCCTCGCCGTGAGCGAGCTCCTGCTCGACGCGCTGCGCGGGCTCGACCTCGGCTGGCCCCCGGCGGACTTCGACGTCGAGGCCGAGAAGAAGCGCCTCGCGGCGACGTGAGCCCGCCCGGCGACCCCGAGATCGCGTTCCGGCGCCTCGCGCGCGAGGACCTGCCGACGCTCGGCGCGTGGCTCGCCCAGCCGCACGTCGCGCGCTGGTGGCACCACGAGACGACGCCGGACGCGCTCGAGCGCGACTTCGGGGCGTCCGTGCGGGGCGAGGAGCCGGGAGAGGACCTCGTGGTCCTCGTCGACGGCGTGGCCGTCGGGCTCGTGCAGCGCTCCTTCCTGCGGGACTACCCGCCGTACCGCGACGAGCTCGTCGCGGCCGGGGTCGACGTGCCCGACGGCGCGGTCACGCTCGACTACCTCCTCGGCGACCCCGCGCGCACGGGGCACGGGCTGGGCACGCGCGTCGTCGCCGAGGCCGTGCGCCGCGCGTGGGCCGAGCTCCCGGGCGCGAGCGCCGTCGTCGTGCCGGTCCCCGTCGGCAACACGGCGTCGCGGCGCGTGCTGGAGAAGGCGGGTCTGCGGCGCGTCGCGGACGCCGACCTCGAGCCGGACAACCCCGCCGACCCGCCGCAGCACGCCGTCTACCGGGCGGACCGCCCCCGTGAGTGACCCCGGGAGGGTCAGCCGGCCGCGCGGGCCAGTGCGCGACCGTCCTCGGCGAGCGCGCCGAGCCGCGAGAGCGCACGGAAGTACTTCTTGCGGTACCCGCCGCGGAGCATCTCCTCGGTGAACAGGCTCCGCTCCCCCGTGTACGTGGCCGACCCGGCGAGCAGCACCGGCACGTCGCGGTCGTAGAGCCGGTCGACGAGCACGACGAGGCGCAGCGCCGCCGACTGCTCGGTCACCGTGTGCACGCCCATGAGGGCGACGGCCTCGACGCCGTCGAGCAGCGCGCGGTAGCGGCTCGGGTGGACCTGCGACAGGTGGGCGAGCAGGTCGTCGAACGCGTCGAGCGTCGCGCCAGGCAGCCCCGCCACGGCGGCGCGCACGTCCGCCTCGGGGACCGGCGCGGAGTCCGTGACGACCGCGCGGTGCCGGTAGTCCTCGCCGTCGACGCGCAGCACCTCGAAGCGCGCCGCGAGCGCCTGGATCTCGCGCAGGAAGTCCTCGGCGGCGAACCGGCCCTCGCCGAGCGCCTCGGGCAGCGTGTTCGACGTCGCGGCGAGCGCGACGCCGCGGTCCGCGAGCTCGCGCAGGAGGCGGGACATGAGCACGGTGTCGCCCGGGTCGTCGAGCTCGAACTCGTCGATGCACACGAGCTTCTTCGTCGCCAGGGCGTCGACCGTCGCGCGGAACCCGAGCGCCCCGACGAGGTTGGTGTACTCGACGAACGTGCCGTACGCGCTGACGTCGAGCCCGACGGCGTGCGCGAGCGACGTGAGCAGGTGGGTCTTGCCGACGCCGAACCCGCCGTCCATGTAGACCGCGGGGGGCGTCTGCTTCCGCGAGCCGAACAGCCCCTTGCGCGCGGGCCTCACGACGGCGGCCGCGACCTCCTCGAGCCGGGCGACGGTGCGGGCCTGGCTCGGGTACGCGTCGTTCGCGCGGTAGGTCGAGAAGCGGGCGTCCGCGAAGTGGCGCGGCGGCACGAGGTCGGCGAGGAGCCGTGCGGGCGGCACCGCGGGCCGGACGTCCGTGAGGGCGCGCACGCGCGGCGCGTCCGGGAGAGCGGACGCGTGGGCGGTGCCGGGGAGTGCTGCGGGGGCCGGGGAGCCGCCGGTGGCGGGCGAAGTCACGAGGATCCAGCCTACGCCTGCGGCTAGCCTGGCCGCTGTGACCTCCACCACGACGCCCGCGGGCGGCGCGGCCGAGCCGCCGCGCGAGCCGGCCAGGCGCACGGACCTCCCGCCGCTCGACGTGCTCGTGCCCGCTCCCGAGCACCTCCCCCCGGACGCGCGCGAGGAGCGGCTCGCGGCGCTCTACGCGTACGGCCCGCCCGAGCGCGGCCCGAGCGTCGTGCGCGCGAACATGGTCGCGAGCGTCGACGGCGGGGCCTGGGGTCCGGACCACCGCTCGGGGTCGATCAACGACGCCGCCGACTGGCGGGTCTTCCGCGTCCTGCGCGCGCTCGCCGACGTCGTGCTCGTCGGCGCGGGGACGGCCCGCGCCGAGGGGTACACGGCGCTCGACCGGCCCCGCGGCCTGGGGCACCTGCACCCGCGCCCGCTCGAGCTCGCCGTCGTGACGCGCTCCGGGCGCGTGCCCCCGGTGCTCGCGCGCGGCGACCGTCCCCCGCTCGTGCTCACGGGCCCCGCCGGGGCGGACACGGCGCGGGGCGACGTCCCCGCGGACCGCGTGGTCGTCGTCGGGCACGACCCCGCGGACGGGGAGGAGGGAGCGCCGGACGACGCCGTCGACCTGGCCGCCGGCCTCGCCGAGCTCGCGCGCCGCGGCCTGGGGCGCGTGCTCGCCGAGGGCGGCCCGACGCTCCTGGGCGACCTGCTCGCCGCGGACCTCGTCGACGAGCTGTGCGTGACCACCGCGCCGAGCCTCGTCGGGCCCGGTCCCGGCCGGATCGTCGCCGGCGCGGGCCCTGCCACGACGCCCCGCGCCGTGCGCCTCGCGCACCTGCTGCACAGCCCCACGTCGCGGCCGGGATCGCCCGCCGGTACGACCGTCGCGCGATGGCTCGTGCCGATAGGCTGACCCGCGTGACCGACACGATCCTCGTCCTGACCGAAGACACGCTGAACCCGGCCGACGTGCAGCACATCCTGTCCCTGCACGAGGACGAGCGGCTCGCCTACCGGGTGCTGGTCCCGGCGGACACGGAGCGCAACGTCATCTCGGGGATCATCGACCACCTCAGCGTGGGCGAGCTCAAGCAGGCGTGGGACGAGGTCCTGGGCCGCGAGCCCTCCCCGACGGCGGCCAAGGCGGAGGCGAGCGAGCAGCTCGAGCGCAGCGTGGCCGAGCTCCGCGCCGCGGGCCGCGAGGCCGACGGCGCCGTCGTCGACGACGACCCGCTGCCCGCGCTGCGCACCGCCGTCGCTGCGGGCGGGGTGCGCGAGGTCGTCGTCGTCACGTACCCGCACGCCGTCGAGGACACGTTCCACACCGACTGGGCGTCCCGCGCGCGCGACGAGCTCCACGTCCCCGTGCTGCACCTGTACTCGGGCACGAGCGAGCTCGGCTGACCCGTCGGGCGGTGTGTCGGGTGCGCCCGTGACGACGGTCAGCGCTCGCGCACGCGGTGCCCCGCGCGGCGGATCGTCGCGCGCGCGAGCTGGTCGGTCGAGTCGAGGTAGAGCGGGTCGGCGAGCAGGTCGTGGTCGACGGCGACGACCGACAGCTCGGTGCAGCCCAGCACGATGACCTGGGCGCCGCGGTCGACGAGCCGACCCGCGACGGCGCGGAACGTCTCGATGTCCACCGGCCGGCCGGCCTTGACCTGCGCGTAGATGATCTGCGACACGAGCGCCTGGTCCGCCTCGTCCGGCACGAGCGCGTCGACGTCGTGGCGCGCGAACGCGTCCTGGTAGACGCCGGACGCGGCCGTCCCCGCCGTGGCGAGCAGCCCGACGGCACGCAGGCCCGGCACGCGCTCCCGGGCGGCGTCGACCGTCGTGTCGATGATGGAGACGAACGGGACGCGGATCGCGTCGAGCACCTGCTGCGTGAAGTAGTGCGCGGTGTTGCACGGCATGACGAGGAAGTCCGCGCCGAAGCGCTCGAGCCGCTGCGCGTCCCGGGCGAGCACGGGCCCCGGGTCCGCGTCGGAGCGCCCGAGGATGAAGTCCGTGCGGTCGGGGATCGTCGCGTGGTTGAGCACGACGGCGTCGACGTGGTCCTGGTCGCGCTCCGCCTCGGTGAGCTCGACGAGGAGCTGGAGGAAGTAGGCCGTGGCGAGCGGCCCGACCCCCCCGAGCACTCCGACGAGGGGCTGGGCGCTGTCCTGGTCCGGTCGCGACGTCACCCGTGGATCCTACGGCGGCCCGGGCGGGGCGCCGCCACGGCCACAGGTCCCGGCGGCGCGACCGGCCCGTAGGATGGCGACGCCCGCCGCCCGCACCACCGAACGGACCACCCGCCGCGATGACCTACGGCAACGCCGACTTCCTCCCCGTCGTCCTCGGGACCAACCTCAACACGTACAACATCGCGAGGTCGTTGCACGAGGCGTACGGCGTCCGCACGCTGGCCCTGGGCCGGTTCCCGCTGCGCGAGACCGCCGACTCACGCATCGTCGACGTGCGCACGTACCGCGACTTCGACGACCCGGAGCGCATCGTCGCCGTCCTGCGCGAGCTCGCCGCGGAGTTCCCGGGCCGCAAGCGGCTGCTCATCGCGAACATCGAGTTCTACACGAACGTCGTCATCGCGCACCGCGCCGAGCTCGAGGACCTCTACGTCATCCCGCTCGTGGGCCAGGACCTCGCCGCGCGGCTCATGAGCAAGACCGACTTCTACCGCACGTGCGCCGAGCTCGGCGTGCCGCACCCGGAGACGGTGATCGCCACGGCCGCCGACGTCGACGCCCCGGGCTTCGGCGAGGGCCTGCCGTTCCCCTACCCGCTCATCCTCAAGCCGTCGGACACGGACACCTACCCGCGCCTGCAGTTCGAGGGCAAGAAGAAGGTGTACCTCGTCCAGGACGCGGCCGAGCTGCGCGACGTCGCGCGCCGCATCTACGCCGCCGGGTACACCGACGACCTCGTCGTGCAGGAGTACCTCGCGGGCGACGAGTCGGTCATGCGCGTGGTCAACACGTACTCCGACCGGCACGGCCGCCTGCGGTTCCTGTCGGCCGCCCAGATCGTGCTCGGCGAGTACGACCCGAAGCTCGTGGGCAACTACAACGCCGTCGTGACGATGAAGGACGACAAGCTCACCGAGTCGATCCGGCACCTGCTCGACAGCCTCGGCTACGTGGGCGCGGCGAACCTCGACGTCATGTACGACCGCCGCACCGGCACGAGCAAGATCCTCGAGGTCAACCTGCGCCAGGGCGCCGCGAGCTTCTACACGATGGCCGCCGGGGGAAACCTCGCGCGCTGCTACGTCGAGGACCTCGTGCACGGGCGCGAGATTCCCGAGCAGATCACGCCCGAGGGCCGGCTGTGGGTCAACGTGCCGTACCCCGTCGTGCGCGCGCTCGTCCCGGTCTCGCTGCGCCACCGCGTGAAGAAGGCGCGCAGGCACGGCGTGTGGCACACGCTGCGCTACCGCCCGGACATGAGCCTGCGACGCCGCCTCAGCGTGTGGCGCGTCGACCTGCGCCACACGCTCGACTACGTGAAGTACGCGCGCTCGCGCCCGTCGGCCTGACTGCGGACGGACGTCGGGGTCGCCGGGTCGACGACCTCAGGCTCCGAGCGCGGACCGCACCGCCTCGACGACCCGGCGCGCGGTCGCGACCCCGACCGTCGTCGGCAGGTTCACGACGCGCGCGACGAGGTCCTCCGTCGTCGCGAGCGCGGGGTCGCCCGGCGTGTAGCCGTACACGGCCGGGTCGTCCGGGCCCGGGAACAGCGCGGGCCGGTACCACTTGCCGACGTAGAACCCGGCGGCCGTGAGCTCCCGCACGAGACGGTCGGCGGTCGCCGCGTCGGGGGCGAAGAACGGGAACCGGACGAGCGGCGCGCGCTCGCCGATCCCGGCCGGGACCTCGACGACGCCGGACAGCCCGCGCACGTACTCCGCGACCGTGTCCGCACGACGCGCCTCGACGTCGCCGCTCGACCGCAGCGCGTCGACCATGCGGTCCGTGATCCACGGCGACGGACGCTGCGGCGGGTGGGCGAGCCCGCCCCGGTTCTCCACGGGCGCGATCGCGGGCTCGTACGCGCCGACGGCGGTCAGCGCGTCGCGCACCGTCCCGGCCGCCGCTCCGGGGAGCCGGTTGAGCACGCGCACCTGGGTGCGGAAGCTGCGCGCCGCGAGGTCGAGGCGCGCGCCCACGACGGGGAGCGCGTCGAGCGCCGTGACGACCGCCGACCGCAGCGCGGGGTCGAGCGCGGGGCTGACCCACACCGCACCCCCGAACCTCGTGGGGAGCATCTTCTCCACGCCGAACGAGTGGAACGACACGTCCGCGACGGGCGAGCCGTCGGCGTCGCGCGCGAGGCGCGTCACGCAGTGCGCGCTGTCCTCGACGAGCAGCGCGCCGACGGAGCGTGCCGCGTCGCGCAGCCGCCGCGCGCCCGCGGAGTCGACGATCCCGAACGTGTTCTGCAGCACGACGGCGCGCGTGTCCGGGCCCACCGCGAGGCGGTCCGGGTCGATCGCGACGGTCGCCGGGGACACCTCGGCGTAGACCGGCCGCAGCCCCGCGACGAGGATCGGGTCGACCGCCGTCGAGCACGTGAACACCTGCGTGACGACGTCACCCGGCCCGCGCGTCCCGGCGAGCGCGCGGAAGACGACCTCCATCCCGTAGCGGGCCTTGAACACGAGGAACCAGTCGGCCGGGTCGGTGCCCGTCCGGTCGGCGAGCATCCTCGTCGCGGTCGCGTCCTGCGGGTGGCGGCTCATCGTTCTCCTGTCGTCTCGCGGCTGCTCCGGGCTGCCGGTGCCGGACCAGCCTGCCACGTCCGCGCGGGCCGTCCGCGCGGGCCGTCCGCGGGGCGTCAGCGCGGGTGCCCACACGCGGCCCCTCCTCCCGCGTCCGGCACGGACCTTCCCCCGGACGCGCCGACGGCGGTCGCCGCGCCGGAGCGCGACGACCGCCGTCGGGAGGTCTCAGGCGTCGGACTCGGTCCGGTCGCCCGACCACTCGGTGTGGAACACGCCCGGCTTGTCGACGCGGCGGTAGGTGTGCGCGCCGAAGAAGTCGCGCTGCGCCTGGATGAGCGCGGCGGGCAGGCGCTCGGCCCGCACGCCGTCGTAGTAGGCGAGCGAGGACGAGAACGCGGGCGTCGGCACGCCGTTGAGGGCCGCCTGCGACACGACGCGGCGCCACGCGGCGAGGCCGTTGCTCACCGCGCCGGTGAAGTACTCGTCCGCGAGGAGCAGCGGGAGGTGCGCGTCGCGCTCGTACGCCTCGGTGATGCGGTTGAGGAAGCGCGCGCGGATGATGCAGCCGCCGCGCCAGATGCGGGCCATGGCGCCGCGGTCGATGTCCCAGCCGTACTCCGCGGACGCCGCCGCGATCTGGTCGAAGCCCTGCGAGTACGCGACGACCTTGGACGCGTAGAGGGCGAGGCGCACGTCCTCGACGAACGCGTCGCGGTCCTGCACGTCCCACGCCGCGGCGTCGGCGGGCAGCGCCGCGCGGCCCGCCTCGCGCTGCGGGACGGAGCCGGACAGCGCGCGGGCGAACGTCGCCTCGGCGATCCCGGTGATCGGCACGCCCAGGTCGAGGCCGTTCTGCACCGTCCAGCGGCCGGTGCCCTTCTGCTCCGCCTGGTCGAGCACGACGTCGACGAACGCCTTGCCGGTCTCCGCGTCCACGTGCTGGAGCACGTCCGCGGTGATCTCGATGAGGAACGACTCGAGGTCGCCCGTGTTCCACTGCGCGAAGATCTCGCCGATCTCCTGCGCGGACGCCCCGAGCCCCTGCTTGAGCAGGTCGTACGCCTCGGCGATGAGCTGCATGTCGGCGTACTCGATGCCGTTGTGCACCATCTTGACGAAGTGGCCCGCGCCGTCCGGACCCACGTACGTGCAGCACGGCACGCCGTCGACCTTGGCGGAGATGTCCTCGAGGATCGGGCCGAGACTCTGGTAGGACTCGCGCGTGCCGCCGGGCATGATCGACGGGCCGTTGAGCGCGCCCTCCTCGCCGCCCGAGACGCCGGTGCCGACGAAGTGCAGGCCCTTGGCCGCGAGCGCCTTCTCGCGGCGGATCGTGTCGGGGAAGTGCGCGTTGCCGGCGTCGACGACGATGTCGCCCTCCTCCAGCAGCGGCACGAGCTCGTCGATGACGGCGTCGGTCGCCGCGCCGGCCTTGACCATGACGACGACCTTGCGCGGGCGCTCGAGCGAGGCGACGAAGTCCGCCATCGACTCGGACGGGACGAAGTCGCCCTCGCTGCCCGCCTCGGCGATCAGGGACTCGGTCTTGGCGTACGAGCGGTTGTGCACCGCGACCGTGTAGCCGTGCCGGGCGAAGTTGCGGGCCAGGTTGCGACCCATGACGGCGAGTCCGGTCACACCGATCTGTGCGCGTGCTGACATCTGCTTCCCTGCTCCTCGAGGGTCGGTCCCGGTGCGCGCGGCGCGCGCGGGAGGGCGCGGAGCCGGTCCGGGCCGGGCGCGGGGCACGGCCGGGTCGCACACCGGTGGATGGGTACGCGACCAGCGTAGTCCTCGTGCGCCGGGCCGCTCCCGGGGTGCCACGATCCGGTCACCCGCAGGGATCGTCACGAATCGCCGGTCACGATTCGGTGACGCCCGCGCGCCGGACGTCCGGTTCGTCCCTCCTCGCTCGTACTGTGCCTGGTGTGATGACCGCTCACGGGACCGACGCTCCCCCGGAGTTCCGTGCCGTCCTCGACGCGCTGGGCGCGCGGCGGCTGCGCCCCGAGGTCACGCTGCGCGAGGTCCCGGCGCCGCGCCGTGTCGCGCCGTGGTCGGTCGCGCTCACGGGCGAGGTGGAGGCCGCGCGCTCGGACGACCCCGAGCTCGCGTCGGGCCGCTTCATCGTGCTGCACGACCCCGAGGGCCAGGAGGCGTGGGAGGGCACGTTCCGCGTCGTGACGCTCGTGCGCGCGACGCTCGAGCCCGAGATGGCGTCGGACGAGATGCTCGCCGAGGTCGCGTGGACGTGGCTCCAGGACGCGCTGCACGCGACGGGCGCGCACGTGCGCGCCGAGGGCGGCACGGTGACGCGCGTGCTGTCGCAGAGCTTCGGGGCCCTCGCCGGCAAGCACAACGACGTCGAGCTGGAGATGCGCGCGTCGTGGACGCCGGTGCCCGCGAGCGGCACCGGTCCGGCGGACCTCGGGGACCACCTCGCGGCGTGGGCGCACCTGCTCTGCACGGCCGCCGGTCTGCCGCCCCTGCCCGACGGCGTGACGTCCCTCGGTGCCCGGCCCCGGTCGCGACGCAATACCGTGGGTCCATGAGCTCGACCGCAGCACCCGCACCTCCCCCGCTCGACCCGGAACCCGGGGCGGGTCCCGCGCCGACCGTCGTCACCCCTCTGACGGAGCCGTCCGACGGGGTCGGCCCCGTCGTCGACACCCCCGCCGCGCTCGCGCGCGTCGTCGAGGCGTTCGCCGCGGCGAGCGGACCCGTCGCCGCCGACGCCGAGCGCGCGTCGGGCTACCGCTACGGCCAGCGCACGTACCTCGTGCAGGTGCGCCGCGAGGGCGCCGGCACGGCGCTGATCGACCCCGTCGCCCTGCCGGACCTCTCGCCGCTGCGCGAGGCCGTCGGCGACGCGGAGTGGGTGCTGCACGCCGCGTCCCAGGACCTCCCGGGCCTCGCCGAGCACGGCGTGCTGCCGGCGAGCGTGTTCGACACCGAGCTCGCCGCGCGCCTGCTCGGGATGGAGCGCGTCGGCCTCGCGGCCGTGGTCGCCGAGGTCCTCGGTCTCGGCCTCGCCAAGGAGCACTCCGCCGTCGACTGGTCGACGCGCCCGCTGCCCGAGGACTGGCTGCGCTACGCGGCGCTCGACGTCGAGGTGCTCGTCCCGCTGCGCCAGGTCCTCGGGGAGCGGCTCGACGCGGCCGGCAAGGCGGAGTGGGCCGCGCAGGAGTTCGAGGCCGTGCGGACCGCGGCCCCACCCGCGCCCCGGCCCGAGCCGTGGCGTCGCACGTCGGGGACGCACACCCTGCGCGACCCGCGCCGGCTCGCGGTCGTGCGCAGCCTCTGGGAGGCGCGCGACGCGACCGCCCGGGCGCGCGACATCGCGCCGGGCCGCGTGCTGCCCGACCGCGCGATCGTCGCCGCGGCGGAGGCGCTGCCCCGCACGGCGGGTCAGCTCGTCGAGCTCCCCGCGTTCGCGGGCAAGGGCACGCGGCGGCGCGCGGCGTACTGGCAGCGCGCGATCGACGCCGCGCTCGCCCTGCCGTCGAGCGCGCTGCCGTCGACGCGCGGCCCGCGCACCGACGCGCCGCCGCCGCCGCGCGCCTGGCCGGACCGCGACCCCGGCGCGGCCGCCCGCCTCGAGGCCGCGCGCGCCGTCGTGCAGGGCCTCGCGGAGCGGTACGCGCTCCCCGTCGAGAACGTGCTCCAGCCCGACGCGCTGCGACGCGTGTGCTGGACGCCGCCCGACCCGGCGGACGCGGCCGGGATCGCCGCGTTCCTGCGCGGCCGGGGCGCGCGCGAGTGGCAGGTGTCCCTCGTCGCGGAGCCGCTCGCGGACGCGTTCGAGCGCGCCGCGGCGGCCTAGGCGCGGGGTAGGGTCGTCCGCGTGCACGACGCGAACCTGACGATCCGGACAGTGACCGACCGCGCCTCCTGGGACGCGCGGGTGAACGACCTCGGCGGCCACCCCCTGCAGCTCTGGGGCTGGGGCGAGGTCAAGGCCACGGGCGCCTGGACCCCGCACCGCGTGGAGGCGGTGGACGCCGACGGCCGCGTCCGCGGGCTCGCGCAGGTGCTCGTGCGGTCGCTGCCCGCGCAGTTCAAGGCGCTGTGCCACGTGCCGCGCGGCCCCGTGATCGCCCCCGCGGGCGACGGTTGGGGCGCGGGCCCGGGCGTGGGCGACGACGCGACGCGCGACGCGGTGACCCGAGCGGTCGTGGCGTGGTGCAAGTCGGCCGTCGGGGGCGTGGGCATCACGATCGAGCCGGACTGGCCGGTCGGGACGCACCTCGCGCTGCCCGACGCGCGCCCCGCGGCGAACCCGATCCTCTACCCGGTCACGCTGATCCTCGACCTCACGAGATCGCAGGACGAGCTGACGAAGGCGATGGGCAAGTCGACGCGGTACGACATCCGCAAGGCGGCGCGCACGGGGCTCGAGGTGCGCCGCGTGACGGACGAGGCCGAGGTGCGCCAGGTGCTCGACGTCTACCACGAGACCGCGGAGCGCGCGGGCTTCGCGCTGCACGACGACGAGTACTACCTCGCGATCCACCGCGAGCTCGGGGAGCACTCGGTGCTCGTCGCCGCGTTCTCGGAGGGCGCGCCCGTGTCCTTCGTGTGGTGCGTGTCGTCGGCGACGACGTCGTTCGAGCTGTACGGCGGGATCAACGACGCGGGGCGCAAGCTGCGCGCCAACGCGCCCGTGAAGTGGCACGCGATCACGCTCGCGCAGGAGGCCGGCCTCGTGCGCTACGACATGAACGGGCTGCTCAACGACGGGATCAGCGAGTTCAAGCGCAGCTTCGCGCAGCACGACGACGAGCTCGTGCACAGCGTCGACGTGCCGTTCTCGATGTGGTACTCCGCGTGGAACAAGGGTCTGCCGACCGCGAAGAAGGTCGTGCGCAAGCTGCGCGGGAGCCGCTGACCGCACCGTTCCCCCGGGCCCGACCGCCCGTCGAGAGACCCGGTATCGCACGATGCGATACCGGGTCTCTTGATGTCGTAGCATCGGTCTCGTGTTTTACCGATACTCGCGGTAGCGTGTATCGCACGTACGACCCGAGCGGTGCCGCTCCGGACACCGCCGTCCCGACCATCTGCATCGGATGGAGATGCCATGACCGTGGCCAACGAGGCCCCCACCGGCGCGACAGGCACCGCCGTCGACACCCCCGCCGGCTCTCCCACCCCGGCACCCACCCAGGCCGCGCGCCGCCGCCCGGTCCGCGACGTCGTCTTCGTCGAGGGCGTGCGCAGCCCGTTCGGCAAGGCGCGCCCCGACGGGATCTACGCCGAGACCCGCGCGGACGACCTCGCCGTGAAGACGATCCGCGAGCTCCTGCGCCGCCGGCCCGAGCTGCCCGCCGAGCGCATCGACGAGCTCGCGCTCGCCGCGACCACGCAGACCGGCGACCAGGGCCTCACCCTCGGCCGCAGCGTCGCCGTCCTCGCGGGCCTGCCCAAGTCCGTGCCGGGCTTCGCGATCGACCGCATGTGCGCGGGCGCGATGACCGCCGTGACGACGACCGCGGCGAACGTCGCCGTCGGCGCGCAGGACGTCGTGGTCGCGGGCGGCGTCGAGCACATGGGCCACCACCCCATGGGCGAGGGGTCGGACCCGAACCCGCGGTTCGTCGCCGAGAAGCTCGTGGACTCATCCGCGCTCGTCATGGGCGCGACGGCCGAGAACCTGCACGACCGGTACCCGCACCTCACCAAGGAGCGCGCCGACGCGTACGCGGTCGCGAGCCAGGCCAAGTACGCCAAGGCCCTCGCGAACGGCGACATCGCCCCCGACCTCGTGCCCATCGCGACCCGGTCGACCGAGCTCGGCTGGGGCCTGGCCACCGCGGACGAGCTCCCCCGCCCCGGCACGACCCTCGACGCGATCCGCGACCTCAAGACCCCGTTCCGCCCCGGCGGCAAGGTGACCGCGGGCAACGCGTCGCCGCTCACCGACGGCGCGACGGCGTGCCTGCTCGCCGCGGGCGACGTCGCCCACGAGCTCGGGCTGCCCGCGCGCATGCGCCTCGTCGCGTACGCGTACGCGGGCGTCGACCCCGAGGTCATGGGCATCGGCCCGGTCCCCGCGACCGAGCGCGCGCTCGCGTCGGCGGGCCTGACGATCGACGACATCGGCCTGTTCGAGATCAACGAGGCGTTCGCGGTCCAGGTGCTCGCGTTCCTCGACCACTTCGGCATCGCGGACGACGACGAGCGCGTCAACCAGTACGGCGGCGCCATCGCCATGGGTCACCCCCTCGCGTCGTCGGGCGTGCGCCTCATGACGCAGCTCGCGCGCCAGTTCGAGCAGCACCCCGAGGTCCGCTACGGCCTGACCACGATGTGCGTCGGGCTCGGCATGGGCGGCACCGTCATCTGGGAGAACCCGCACCACGCCGACTACTCCGGCCACACCTTCGAGACCGCGGAGAACTGACGATGAGCGCACCGACCGACACCCAGACGCCCACCGCCTCCCCGGACGCGACGACCGCCGCCCCGCGCGGCGAGCGCGTCACGCACTCGCTCGTGCGCGACGTCGCCCTCCCCGGCGGCACGGGCACGCTCGCCCTCGTCACGCTCGACAACGGGCTCGACCACACCAAGCCGACGACCCTCGGCCCGGCGGGCCTCGCGGAGCTGCACGCGGCCCTGGAGACGCTGCGGCGGCGCGCCGCGGACGGCGAGATCGTCGCCGTCGCGATCACGGGCAAGCCGTACTTCCTCGCCGCGGGCGCGGACCTCACGCAGGCCGCGGCCGTCCAGGTGCGCGACGACGCGCTCGCGCTCGGCCGCGCAGGGCACGCCGCGTACACGCTGCTGCAGGACATGGGCGTGCCGACGTTCGCGTTCGTCAACGGCGTCGCGCTCGGCGGCGGCCTCGAGGTCGCGCTGAACTGCACGTACCGCACCGTCGCGTCCGACGCCGGCGCGCTCGCGCTGCCCGAGGTCGGCCTCGGGCTCGTCCCCGGCTGGGGCGGCGCGTACCTCGTGCCGCGCCTGCTCGGCGTCGAGAAGGCGATGGACGTCATCCTCGCCCGGCCCGCCGCGAACAAGCCCTTCAAGGCGAAGGAGGCGTACGAGATCGGGCTCGTCGACGCGCTCTTCGAGGCGCCCGACTTCCTCGAGTCCTCGCTGCGCTGGGCCGAGGCCGTGCTGCGCGGCGAGATCGTCGTCGAACGGCGCGAGCTCGACCCGCAGCCCGTGTGGGACGCCGTCGTCGCCGGGACGCGTCAGCGCCTCGACGCCGTGGTCGCCGGCTCGCGCCCCGCCCCGTACCGCGCGCTCGACCTCGTCGCCGCCGCGCGCACCGCCTCGCGCGAGGAGGCGTTCGCCGCCGAGGACGAGGCCCTCGCGGACCTCATCATGAGCGACGAGATGCGCGCGAGCGTCTACGCGTTCCAGCTCGTGTCGAAGGGCAAGCGGCCCCAGGGCGCGCCCGACGCCAAGCTCGCCCGCCCCGTCACCCGCGTCGGGATCGTCGGCGCGGGTCTCATGGCCGCGCAGATCGCGCTGCTGTTCGCCCAGCGTCTCCAGGTGCCGGTCGTCATGCGCGACCTCGACCAGGAGCGCGTCGACAAGGGCCTCGGCTACGTCCGCTCGACGGTCGAGAAGCTCGTCGGTACGGGCCGCATGTCCTCCGACACGGGCGCGCGCATCCTCGGCTCCGTGCACGGCACGACGGAGATCGGCGACTTCGCGGGCTGCGACGTCGTCATCGAGGCGGTCACCGAGATCCTGCCGCTCAAGAAGAAGGTCTTCGCGGAGCTCGAGGAGATCGTCTCCCCCGAGGCGGTGCTGCTCACCAACACGTCGGCGCTGTCGATCACGGAGATGGCGGCGGACCTGCGCCACCCCGAGCGCGTCGTCGGGATGCACTTCTTCAACCCCGTCGCGCAGATGCCGCTCGTCGAGATCATCCAGGCGGCGAAGACCGACGACGCCGCCCTCGCGACGGCGTTCGCCATGACGAAGAAGCTCCGCAAGACGGCCGTGCTCGTCGCCGACCGGCCGGGCTTCGTCGTCAACCGCCTGCTCATCCTGCTCATGGGCAAGATCGTCGAGGCGGTCGAGAACGGCACGCCCGTCGAGGTCGCGGACCGTGCGGTCGCGCCGCTCGGCCTGCCGATGCCGCCGTTCGCGCTGTTCGACCTCGTCGGCCCGGCCGTCGGCCTGCACGTCCTCACGTCGCTGCGCGAGGACCTGGGCGACCGCTTCCCGGAGTCCCCCGGCCTCCAGCGCATCGTCGACGAGCAGATCCCCGTCGTGCTCGACGCGCCGAAGGGTCTGCCCAAGCCGGTCGACCCGGCGATCCAGCGGGTGTTCGGCACGGGCGAGGCGGGCGGCCCGCGTGAGCTCGACGAGGCGGGCGTGCTCGACTCGGTGCTCACGGCGCTCACGGCGGAGATCGGGCTCATGCTCGACGAGGGCGTGGTCTCGAGCCCCTCGCAGATCGACCTGTGCATGATCCTCGGCGCGGGGTGGGGCTTCCACCTCGGCGGCATCACGCCGTACCTCGACCGCACGGGGTACAGCGAGAAGGTCCTGGGCCGGCGCTTCCTGCCGGACGGCGTCGCGAACGTCCCGGCGGCGTCGCGCGTCTGACGAGACCCGGCAGCGATCCGGCTGCCGAGCATGTGGTTTTTGGCCCGCACCCGGGGGGGGGCGGGCCACAAACCCTAGACGGGCCCCCGGGGGGGGGGCCGGGGGCGGGAGGGGTGCCCCCCCCCCGGCCCGGCCCACAACCCCCG
>NZ_JAAFAN010000035.1:0-45398 GCF_010287905.1 Cellulosimicrobium composti | reverse complement strand
CCGGGGGGCCGGGGGGGCGGGCCCCCCCCCCCCCGGCCGGCCGGGGGGGCCCGGCCCCGGGGCGCCCGGGGCCCGGCCCCCCCCGGGGGGGGGGCCCCCCGGGCCCGGCGGCGGGGGCAGCACCGCCCCCGCCGCCGGGACGCGTCAGGAGCAGTCGGTCCCGTCGAACGCGTGCGTCGTGGTGACGCCGCCCGCGGTCACGGTCGCCTCGCCGGCGTCGACCGTCGCGGCACGGACGGCGAACGCCTGGTAGAGGCTCGCGCCGGGCCGGACGGCGTCGGCCGCGCGCGTCCCGTACGGGGTTGCGAGCTCCACGGGCACCGCCGCGTCGGACGTGTTGGTCGCCCGGACCGCGACGTAGGCCGTGCCCGCGAGGCACCGCGCCTGGACGGTGACCTCGACCGGGCCGGCCGGGTCACCGGCCGGCGCCGCGAGCGGCGACACGATGATGCGGTCGACGATCGGCGCCTGCTCGGAGCGCAGGAGGATCCCGGACCACACGTCGGACGCGTAGGTCTCGCCGTCGAAGTTCGGGGCCTCGGACGAGGACAGCTCGACGGTGTTCTCCCCCGCCTCGAGCACGACGGGCACCGTCCGCTCCCAGAAGTTGTTCTGGTGGAAGGTGTGCGGGAAGAGCACCGAGCCGGCCGCCGTGCCGTTGACCGTCAGGTCCGCCCGGCGCGCGACGGGGTCGGGGTTGTAGTGCGAGGCGACCGACTGCTCGGGGTTCGAGTACCGGACGACCATCGCGTAGGTCCCGGCCTCGGCCACGGTGACGTCGAAGGTCAGCGTGTTGCCGTTGCCGGGCTCGCCTCCGACGCCCTGCACCGCGACACCGCCCTCGGCGAGCGACAGCTCGACCGGGGCCGCGGTGCCGACGAGCCGGGCGTCCTCCGCTTGGTACTCGGTCGTCGGCAGGACGCCCTGCCCCGGGCCGACCGTGAGCCGGTCGACCACGAGCGGGGTCGCCCCGCCCGTGACGGTCACCTTGTTCACGCCGCCGTACAGGTGCGCGGCGACCTGGCGGCCGTCGGACAGGTCGAGCACGTCGTGCCCGTTGACCGTGAGCGTGCCGTCGCCGCCCGCGAGGAGGTCGACGTCGAGCGTCGCCTCCGCGTCGCTCGCGCCGTACACCCAGAACGTGACGGTCTCGCCCTCCGCGAGCTCGACGCCGCCGGAGCCGGAGATCTCGTCGCTCGCCACGCCGTCGGGCGCGGTGTACACGGGCTCGCCGCCCTCGGACCGGGCGAGCTCCGCCTCGTAGACGGACGTCGCGGCGCCGGGGTCCGCGAGGGACAGCGTGATGCGGTCGACGATCGCGTCACCCTGCGTCGCGCCGGCGCCCTCGGTGCTCTGCGCGGCGAGCGAGACGGTGTGCGTCCCGGCCGTGAGCTCGACCGTCGTGTCGGCGTGGTCCCACACGACCCACTTGTAGCCGAGCGGGAGGTGGATCTCCTGCTCCTGCTCGCCGTCGACCCGCACGAACACGTTCGTCGGACCCTGCTCCTGCACGAGCCCGTAGGTGTTGAGGCTGTTCGCGAAGACCGAGAGGTCGTAGGTGCCGTCCTGCGGGACGGTGACCTCGAAGTCGAGCACGACGTCCGAGCCGGTGCGCAGGCCGCCGACGTCGTAGCCGCCCGACGTGTAGAACTTGCCGACGTCCGCGGGCGAGCCCTCGGGGCCGTTGACGCTGTGGCCGGTGCCGGAGTGCGCGGCGTCCTCGGCCTCGTAGCTGCCCTCCCACACGGTGGGCGCGGTGGTCGTGGAGCGACCGGCACCGGCCGGCGTCACGACGATCTCGTACGCCGACGACTCCTTGAGCACGGGGAGCGTCTCGCCGTCGAACTCGACGACGACCGTCCCGTCGACCACGGGGAGCGTGAGCTCGGCGAGGTGGCGCGGCTGCGCGGAGTCGCCGATCTGCCCGGTCCACGGGATCTCGCGGACGAACGCGCGCACCTCGTCGCCGAACACGTCGTCGGGGACGTTCACGAGCTCGACCGGCGCGGGACCGTCGGCACCGCCGAGGAGCGTCCGCGCGACGGCGCGGTCCTCGTCGAGGGTCGCGAGGCCCTGGAGCGTGTAGTTCTCACCGGGGAACGGCGGCGTCACCTCGACGGTGTGCCCGCTCATCGCGGCGTAGGCGTTCAGCAGCCACCACTGCCCGTTGCCGCGGTCGGACTGGACGGCCGAGTCGGAGAGGTTGCCGTCGATGTTCCAGTAGGCGATGTCCGCGTCGACCTTGGCGTCCTCGATCGCGGAGACCCACTGGACCATCTGCCCGGGGACGGAGGTGTGGTAGTTGAACGCGTACTCGTTGATGTTGATCGGCAGCTGCGTGCCCTCGAGGTCCGTGCCCGCGAAGACCTCCGCCTCCCAGCCGCGGTACCGCGCGACGGACTCACGGATCGCCTGCGGGTGGGAGAGCTCGTGCCACGTCATGACGTCGGGCACGGTCCCGGCGGCGACGGTGTGCTCGAGGTAGTCGCGGACCTGGCCGTACAGGATGCTCGTGTTGGGGCCCGCGATGCGGGCGTCCGGCATCTTGCCCTTGATGAGCGCGTACGTCTCGTCCCAGGCGGCGAAGTAGTCGGTCGGGTCGTCGAGCCAGCTCACGCCGTCGTAGCTCCACTCCCCGGTGCCGAACATGTTGCCCTCGGGCTCGTTGAACGGCACGAGCACGACGTTGTCCTGGTACTCCTCGGGCAGCTGGAGCACCTGGTCGACCTGCGTGCCGATCTTGTCGAGGTAGGTGCCGAACCTCTCCTCGGGCGTGTCGCCCGGCCACTGGTACGGGAACCCGCGGTGGATGTCCGTCATGTAGACGTACACGTCGCCGTCCGTGGCGTCGGCGAGCGGCCGGACGACCTCCAGCGCGTCCGCGCCCGGGTGCTGCGGGCCGTCCTGCGCCTTGGTGGAGACCGTGCGCAGGCTCATCCCCTCGATGAGGTTGTCCGACGGGAGGCCGGGACCGTAGAGCCCGTAGAGCGTCCCGGACGCACCGCCGAGGAACTCGCCCGTGTCCGTGCCGAGGTCGACGCGCAGCTCGCCGCGGTGCACCGTGACCTCGGCGGAGACGGCGAGGCCCGCGGCGTCGCCCGACACGGTGAAGGTCCCGGTCGACGCGTACTGCTCGGGCGCGACCTCGTCCCACGTCACGCTGACGTCGCGGTCGTAGCCGTCGGAGAACGACCCGCGGACGACCGCGGGGAGGTCGGGCGCGACGCCGAGCGTCGTGCGGACCTCGATCTCGTCGTCGGCCAGTCCCGTGAGGGTCGGCACGTCGTCGCCGACGAGCTCCGCGACCTGCTCCGCGCTCAGCGCGGACCGGTAGACCCGGAAGTCGTCGACCGCGCCGTCGAACAGGGGGTCGGGGTAGAAGGAGCGGCCGATGTACCCGGCGGTCGTGGCGCCCGACGTGAGCAGGTCGCGCGCCACGATCGTCGTCGGCGCCGACCCGACGGCGACGCCGTCGAGGTACGTGGTGACCCGGCCTGCCGTGGTGTCGAGCGTGGTGGTCAGCGTGACCCAGTCGCCCGCCTCGAGCGGCCCGTGGCCGGTGACCAGCGCCTCCCCGCCGCCGCCGTTCGTCGTGACCGCGGTGCGCAGCCGACCGTCGCCGTTCGACGGCGTGGTGAACAGGTAGCGCGAGGTGTTCGTGCCGAGGTCGAAGACGCGCTGCCAGGCGCCGCCCGTCCCGTCCCAGCGCACGCGTGCGGAGACGGTGAGGTCGGTCGCGCCGTCGATCGCGCCGCGCGGCAGGGTCACGTAGCCGCCGCCGGTGCCGCCCGCGAGGTCGAGGGCGGCGTCGCCGTCGACGTCGACGACCGAGGCGTTGCCCGCGATGGTCCCGTCGAGGCCGTTGCCGGACGCGTCGGGGACCGTCGTCCCCGTGACGTCGTCCATCGTGTAGTGCAGGTCGGGTGCGGGCGTGTCGGCCGCGGCGGGCAGGGCGAGCGCCCCGCCGACCGTCCCGGCCGTGAGCGCCAGGGTCGTGGACAGCGCGACCGCCGTCCGCCGCGGCGTGCGCCGCGACGATGTCGTGCTCTTCATCGAGTACCTCTCTCGTCTGGTGCGCCGCGCGGCGCACGCTCGGACGTCGTCGTTCGAGCTCGTGCCCTTCCGGGCGTCCCTCCTCTCGTGCGGGTCGTGCGGGTCGTGCTCGCGGCGTCGTTGCCGCTCGTCTCGTGTGTGCCGTGGGTGGTGAGGCACCGGGCGCCCGGTGCGGTCGAACCGGTTCGACGACCGGCCTGTCCCGGGCACGGGGTGGGGCGCGCGGCACCGCGCGCCCCACCGCGTCAGGGAACGGGTGCGCCCGGCGGGACCGCGCCCGTGGTGCGGCCGACGACGTGGTCCAGCGCGCCGTCGCGCAGGAAGACGGGGACGACGTCGAGCGGCGCCTGCGCGCGGACCGTCCGGCCGCCGTCGTGCACCTCGCCGGTCGCCGCGTCGGTCCACCGCGCGCCCGCGGGCAGCCAGACGTCGCGCTCGCGCGCCCCGGCCTCCAGGACCGGCGCCACGAGGACGTCCGGGCCGAGGAGGAACTGGTCGTCCACGTCCCACGCGCGCGGGTCGTCCGGGAAGTCGTGGAAGAGCCCGCGCATGACGGGCTGGCCGTCCGTGTGCGCGGCGCGCATCACGTCGCGCAGGTACGGGCGCAGCGCCTCGCGCAGGTGCACGTAGCGCTCCAGCACGCGGTACACGTCCTCGCCGAAGCTCCACAGCTCGTTGGGCCCGCCCGAGCGCAGGCGGGGCGAGCCGTCCGCGGCGGTCACGTCCTCGTACGGCAGGCGGTCGCCGTGCAGGCGCATCACCGGGCTGAACGCGCCGAGCTGGAACCAGCGCACGAGGAGCTCGTGGAACGCCGGGTCGGCGACGTCGCCGCGGTGGAACCCGCCGATGTCCGTGGTGAACCACGGGATGCCCGCGACCCCCATGTGGATGCCCGCGGTGACCTGGCGGGCCATGTCCTGCCACGTCGAGCTGATGTCTCCGGACCACACGAGCGCGCCGTACCGCTGGCTGCCCGCCCACGCGCACCGCACGAGGTTGACCACCTCCTCCTCGCCGTCCGCGCGCTGCCCGTCCCAGAACGCGCGCGCGTAGAGCTGCGGGTACAGGTTGCCGACCCGCAGGTTCGACCCGAGGTGGTAGCGGTAGGCGTCGAAGTCGTAGACCCCGTACTCCGGCTCGGCCTCGTCGAGCCAGAACGTGCGCACCCCGAGGCTGCCGTAGTTGCGACGGCACGTCTCCCACAGCCAGCGCCGGGCCTCGGGGTTCGTCACGTCGAGGAACGCGCTCGGCCCCTGGAACGCCATCTGCACGTCGAGACCGCGCTCGGCGCGCACGAGGAGGTTCTCGCGCCGCAGGTGGGAGTAGTTCTCCGACTCGACCGAGACCTGGGGCCAGACGGAGACCATGAGCTCGACGCCGAGCTCGCGCAGCTCGGCGACGAGCCCCGCCGGGTCGGGCCAGAACTCCTCCTCGAACCGGTAGTCGCCCATGCGCGGCCAGTGGAAGAAGTCGGCGACGATCACGTCGAGCGGCAGACCGCGCCGGCGGTGCTCGCGCGCGACGTCGAGGAGCTGGTCCGCGTTCCAGTACCGCAGCTTGCACTGCCAGAACCCGAGCCCCCGCTCCGGCATCATCGGCGCGTGCCCGGTCGCGTCGGCGTACGCGCGCGTGATCTGCGCGGGCGTGTCGCCGGCCGTCACCCAGTAGTCGAGCTGGCGCGTCGCCTCCGCGTGCCACTCGGTGCGGTTGCGCGCGAACGTGGCCCGGCCGATCGCCGGGTCGTTCCACAGGAACCCGTACCCGGCGCTCGACAGCACGAACGGCACGCTCGCCTGGGAGTTGCGGTGCGCGAGCTCGAACGTCGACCCCTTGAGGTCGAGGACGTGCTGCTGGTACTGCCCCATCCCGTAGAGCTTCTCGTCGGGGTCCGACTCGAACGACGCCGTGAGCTCGAGGTCGCCGCCGAGGCGCGGGCGGAACCGGCGCGCCTGGAGGTCGAGCGAGCCGCCCCGGTCGAGCTCGCGCAGGAGCTGGCGGCCCTCGCGGTCGTAGAACGCGACCTCGCAGTGCGAGCGCTCGTACCCCACGGGCTCGTGGAACCACGTCGTGACGCGGAGCTCGACGCGCAGCGCGCCCGTGACGAGGGTCGCGCCGTCGGCGCGCAGCTCGACGCGCGCGTCGGGCGCGGGCGGGACCTGCTCGCGCGGCAGGAGCGCGTGCTCGCTGTCCACGACGTCCCCCATGAGGGTCGCGCGGACGCGCACGGCGTCGGGCCCCCACGGCTCGACGACGAGCGTCTCGCCGCCGCCGCGCCACTCCAGGCGCGTGCCGTCGGCCCGCACGGGGCTCTCGGTCGGGTGATCGGTGGTCACCGGGTCTCCTTCGACAGGTGGGTGGTTCGAGTCAGAGGGTGGGGAGGAACACGCGCATGGTCGACGGCCCGCGCTCGGCCCACCGGTGGTAGGGCACGAGCACGAGGTCGACCTCGTCGCGCGGCGCCGGGGTGGGCGGGGCGCTCGGGTACGGCAGGGACGACCGGTCGGTGCGGTGCGCGACCACGGTGGCGCGCACGACGGCGCCGTCCTCGTGCGGGCGCGGAGCGACGCCGGGGTCGACGCGCACGTCGTCGACGGTCACGCCCGCGGGCAGGTCGACGGACTCGAGGCACAGCACGACCGGCCCGCGCTCGACGGCGACGCAGCCCCGGACGGCGTCGATCCGCGGGTCGGGCCACGTGAGCCGCGGCGCGACCGGGAGGTCGAGCACGACGACGTCCCCCGCGCCCAGCGCACCCCGCACCTCGGCCCAGCCCGGGGCGACGAGCCGCGCGACGCCGTCGGGACCGGTGAGCGTCGCGCCGTGCGCCCAGGACGGCACGCGCAGGCGCAGCGCGACCTCGCGCCCGGGGGCGTCGAGGACCTCGACGCGCACGACGCCGTCGGCCGGGTACTCGGTCGTCACGCGCACGGCGAGCCGTCCGCCCGCGTCGAGCGCGACGTCCACGTCGCACGCGGCGTGCTGGAGCAGGGACAGCTCGTCACCGTCGACGGACGCGACGTACGCCTGCCACGACGCGAGGGTGCGCGCGACGTTCGTCGGGCAGCACGACACGTCGAACCAGGGCGCGCGGACCCCGCCCTCGGCCCGCGGGTTCTCCGCGTCCGCGGCGACGTCCTGCCCCGCGACGCGCTGCTGCAGCGGGTTGGCGTAGAAGAACGCGCGGCCGTCGGCCCGCGGGGACGTGGCCACGACGTTGAGGTAGGTGCGCTCCATGAGGTCCGCGTACCGCACGTCGCCCGTCGCGAGGTAGAGCCGCCACGAGACCATGGCCGAGGCGATCCCCGCGCACGTCTCGCAGTACGCGCGGTCCGCGGGCAGCTCCCAGTCGTCGCCGAACCCCTCGTCCTGGTGCCGCGAGCCCATGCCGCCCGTGAGGTAGGTGCGCCGCTCGACGGTGCGCTCCCACTGCCGCACGACCGCGCCGAGCAACTCGTCGTCGCCCGTGTCCACCGCGACGTCGACCGCGCCCGCGGCGAGGTAGAGGGCGCGCACGGCGTGCCCGCGCCACACGTCGGCCTCGCGCACCGGGACGTCGTCCTGGAAGTACGCGGGGCTCAGGAGCGGGATCGGGGCGAGCGTGCCGTGGCCGCGACGCTCCACGAAGACGCGCGCCTGCTCGGTGTAGCGCGGCTCGCCGAGCGCGCGGCCGAGCTCCGCGAGGCCCACCTCGATCTCCGGGTGCCCGCAGATGCCGGCACGCCCGTCCGGGCCGAACTCGCGGCACACGAGATCCGCCGCGCGCCGCGCGACCTGCACCAGCAGGTCCTCTCCCGCGGTGCGCACGCGCGCGACGGCCGCCTGGAGCAGGTGGCCCACGCAGTACAGCTCGTGCCCGCGCTCGAGGTCCGTCCAGCGACCCGGCTGGCCGGCGTGGCCGAAGCACGTGTTGAGGTAGCCGTCGTCGTCCTGCGCGGCGGCGACCCGCTCGACGAGCCGGTCGTACCGCGCCGCGAGCGCCGCCTCGTCGGAGCGCGCGAGCTCCCACGCCATCGCCTCGAGCAGCTTGTAGACCTCCGAGTCGGAGAACTGCCACCCCGGCCGGTGGCCGCCCGTCGTGCCGTGCGCGACGGCGTCGAAGCTCGCGATCCAGCCGAGCCGCTCCATCCACTGCTCGCAGTGGTCGATGGTCGCGCGGGCGTTGGTCTCCTGCAGGTCGCCCCAGAAGCCGCCGTCGAGCCGGACCTCGCCGACGCCGAGCCCGCGGCGTCCGCGCGTCGGCGGCTGGACGGGGCGCGCCGCGGGGTCGGCGAGGAGCGCGGTCCCGCCCGGGCGGGCGACGGCGGTGGCGGTCGTGGTGGAGCGGTCTGTCACGGTCGGTCCTTCTGACGAGGTGCGGGGGCTGCGGGGCGGGACGGATCAGTCCTTGACGGCCCCGGCGGTGACGCCCGCGGCGACGAAGCGCTGCGCGAGCACGAGGAGCACGGCGGCGGGCACGGACGCGACGACGGCGGTCGCCATGATGGCGTTCCACTGGGTCGTGTTGTTCCCGATGTAGCTGTAGATGCCGAGCGTGATCGGCACGAGGCTGCCGTTCCGGTTGAGCGTCGACGCGAAGATGAAGTCGGACCACGCCCACAGGAACGCGAAGAGCGCGACGGTCACGGTGGAGTTGCGGCTCACGGGCAGCACGACCGAGACGAACGTGCGCCAGGGGCCCGCGCCGTCGACGCGCGCGGCCTGGAGGAGCTCGCGCGGGATGCCGGACATGAACGCGGTGTACAGGAGCACGCCGAACGGGACGGCGATCGTCGAGTCGGCGACGATGAGGCCGCCGACCGTGTTGAGCAGCCCGAGCCGCACGTAGATGGCGTAGAACCCCATCGCCATGACGACGGCCGGGATCATCTGCGCGACGAGCAGCAGGAAGCTCAGGGTCTTGCCGCCGCGGAGGTTGAGCAGCGCGAGCGCGTACCCGGCGGGCGCGGCGATCGCGACGGTGAGGACGACGCACCCCGCCCCGACGAGCAGGCTCGTGCCGAGCGCGGGGAGCTGCTGCGCGAGGACGGCCTCGTAGCCCTCGAGCGTCGGGGCCCAGGGGAACCAGTGCGGCGGGTCGGCGCGCAGGTCCCTCGTGCGGGTGAGGGAGACGTTCACCATCCAGTAGACGGGGAACAGCATGAGGGCGGTGAAGACGACGCCGAGGACGGTCTTCCACCACGGGCGGGTCGCGGTCATGACGCCTCCTGACGGCGCTGGAGCTGCAGGTGCAGGAACCCGAAGACGAGCGCGACGAGGATGAGGATGTTGCCGACGGCGGCGGCGGGCGAGAAGTCGGGCTGCCCGGTGCCGAACGCCTCGCGGTAGGACCACACGGCGAACGTCGTGGACGCGTTGCCCGGGCCGCCCGTCGTCATGATCCAGATGACGTCGACGACCTTGAGCGTGTAGATGAGCCCGAGCAGGATCGTGATCGCGGAGACGGGCCGCAGGAGGGGCAGCGTGATGCTGCGGAACTGGCGCCACGCGCCCGCGCCGTCGAGCGACGCCGCCTCGTAGACCTCGCCCGGGACGTTCTGCAGCCCGGAGTAGAGGATCACGAGGTTGAACGGGATGCCGAGCCAGATGTTGGCGATCGTCACGGCGATCAGCGCGGTGTCGGGCGACGTGAGCCAGTTGATCTGTCCGATCCCGAACGACTCGAGCACCGAGTTGACGATGCCGTTGTCGCTGTTGAGCATCCACGCCCACGTGGACGACGACACGATGAGGGGCAGCAGCCACGGCACGAGGAACAGCGCGCGCAGGAAGCCCGACAGCCGGAAGCTCGACCGGAAGAAGACCGCGAGCGCGAGGCCGATCGTGAACTGGAACGCGATCGACACGACCGTGAAGAACGCGGTGTTCCACAGCGCCGCGGGGAACGTCGACGACGCGAACACCGCCGCGAAGTTGTCGAGGCCCACGAACTCCGGGTCGCCCTGGACGAACGCGCGGATCGTGTAGTCGTGCAGGCTGAGGTCGACGTTGCGCCACAGCGGGTACGCGTAGAAGAGCACCAGGTACACGAGCAGCGGGGCGGCGAAGCCCACGGCGGCCCACTGGCTCGCGCTCGGTCCCCGTCGGCGGCGCGGCCCCGAGGGGGCGGCGGGCGTGCTGCCCGCCGCTCCCCCGGCGTCCTCGCGCGTCCCGACGGCGGTCGGGAGGGTGGTCATGGTCATCCTTCGTCAGTCCTGTGATCGTTCACATGCGACGTGCGTCGCACATGGTCAGCTCGTCGCGGCCTCGGCGTCGGCCTGCGCGGCCGAGAGCGCCTCCTGCGGCGTCGCGGAGCCGGACAGCGCGTTCTGGACCGCGGTCCACAGCGCCTCGGAGATCTTCGGGTAGTCAGTCCCGAGGTTGTCGCTCGTGCGGCCCTTCGCGCTGCGCACGGCCTCGACCCACGTCTCGAGCTCGGGCGACTCCGCGAGGAGCTGCTCCTGGCCCTCCTCCGTCGGCGGCACGTAGTACGCGAACGTGTTCGCCGTCTCGACGAAGCCCTCGGGCGTCGTCATGCACTCGACGATCTGGCGCGTCACCTCGTAGCGGCCCTCGTCGGACTGCACGGGCGCGACGATGAACTCGCCGCCCGTGGGCGCGGGCGCGACGCCGCCGTCCTTCGCGGGGAGCTGCACGACGCCCGTCTCGAAGTCCGCCTCGGCGGCGCTGTTGACCTGCCACGTGCCGTTCTCCACGAACGCGAAGTCCCCGGTGAGGAACTCCTCCCACGTCGTGTTCTGCGAGTTCTGGATGACCGAGTTCGGCGCGTAGCCCGCGTCGAGCCAGCCCTTCCACAGCTCGAGCGCCTCGACGGCCTCGGGCGAGTCGAGCTGGGTGAGGTCGGCGCCCGCGCCCCAGAACCACGGCAGGAACTGGAACGAGCCCTCCTCGGTGCCGATGCCCGCGAACGTGATGCCCTTGTGCCCGGCACCCGTCACGGCCTCGAGCGCGGCGGTGAGCGACGCCCAGTCGGTGATCGACGCGGGGTCGACGCCCGCGGCGTCGAGGATCTCCTTGTTGTAGTAGAGCGCGAGCGTGTTGGCCCCGATGGGGATGCCGTACGTCTCGCCGTCCACCACGCCGGCGTCGAGCAGGTTCGCGTCCACGTCGGCCGTGTCGAGGCCGAACTCGTCCATCGTGGTGAGCATGCCGGTGTCGGCGAGCGTCGAGACGGCCGGGTTGTCGAGCAGGATGACGTCGGGCGACGTGCCCTCCTGCGCCGACAGCAGCGCCTGGTTCGTCAGCGCCGTCGTGTCGTACGCGGTGCGCTGGATGGTGACGCCGGCCTCCTCGCCGCACTGCTGGACGCGCGCCTCCCAGTCGGACGACGCGTCGTGCTGCGGGTACGGGTCCCACCACGTGTAGGTGGTGCTGTCCCCGCCGGACGCCTGCCCGCCCCCGGCCCCACCGGACGAGCACGCCCCGACGAGGGCGAGGGTCGCGGTGCCGAGGACGGCGGTCACCAGGGTGACCGGCTTGCGGCGCGTGTGGTGCATCTCGGGTTCCTCCTTGAACGAGTCGGTCGACGACGCCGACGACCTCCTTGCGTCCGCGCCCGCCGTCGGTCGGCGGGGCGGTCGGGGCCTAGGCCCCGGTGCGCCGGGGCGCCCCCGTGCTTCCCCGGTCGACGAGCTCTGGCGAGACGAACCGCACGACGTGCGGCTCGTCGGCCCCGACCTCCCCCTCGATGCGCCGCACGAGCTGGCGCACGGCCATGCGGCCCAGGCGGTCCGGCGCGGACTCGACCGAGGAGAAGGGCAGGGAGAACGTGCGGGCGAACTCGTCCGAGTAGCGCCCGACGACGGACAGGTCCCGCGGCGCGGACAGGCCGCGGTCGTGCAGGACGGTGGGCAGGGCGGCCGCTGCCGCCTCGTTGTTGATGACCAGGCCGGTGGCCCGCGGGTGCGCGTCGAGCAGCGCGTGGAGCTCACGGCCGACCTCGGGCTGGCCCGACGACGCGTACGTGGCGTGCAGGACGACGCCGCGCGCCCGCGCGGCCTCGACCGCGGCGTTCTGGAGGCGCCACACGTACGCGCCACCGCGCTCGACGACGTGCTCGGGCTGCGAGACGAGCACGACCTCGCGGTGCCCGAGGCGGTGGAGGTGGTCGACCATGAGGCGGCCGGCCTCCTCGAAGTCGAGGTCGAACACGTCGACGCCCGTGCAGTCCGCGGGCAGGCCGACGAGTGCGCCCGGCTGGGGCGCGGCCCGCAGGATCGGCAGGCGCTCGTCGTGCTCGGCGACGTTGAGCAGGACGACGCCGTCGACCATGCGCGAGTCCGTCATGCGGCGCAGCGCGCGGGTCCCGTCGGCGTCGGTGGCGAGCAGGATGTCGTAGCCGTGCTCGCGCGCGGTGTCGGAGACGCCGAGCATGTACTGGAGCATCGCGGGCGCGAACTCGTCCGGGAGGAACTGCGCGAGGAGCCCGATGACCATCGTGCGCGTCGTGGCGAGCGCGCGCGCCCCGGCGTTGGGCGTGTACCCGAGCGTCCGGACGGCGTCCTCGACGCGACGGCGCACGTCCGCCGAGATCGCCCTCTTCCCCGAGAGCGCGTACGACGCCGTGCTGCGCGAGACCCCCGCGACCCGGGCGACGTCTCCGATGGTGGCCACTGTGCCTCCTCTGGTCGAACCGGTTCGACAGTAGCGCGAGCGTCAACATCCGCGCAAGCCCAAGTTCTTGGCGTGTTTCCGCGGCACGAGCGCCCGATCGTCGAACCGATTCGCCCGTCACCGGGGTGGACGGGCCCGTCAGCGTGCAGGCGTCGTGGTCTCCGAGCAGCTCGGCGGGCGGCTCGGCCGTCGGCTCACCAGGCGCGTCGCACGGCCGCCTTGGTCCCGGTCACCAGGGTGCGCGGCGGGACGTCCTCGGCGACCACCGCGCCGGCGGCCACGACGGCGTCCCGCCCGATCGTCACGCCCGGCAGGATCGTCGCGCCCGCGCCGATCCACACGTTCTCGTGCACGTCGATGGGCCCGCCGGTCAGCCAGACCTTGCGGTCGTCGGTGTCGACGGGGTGCCCGACGGTCACGAACGTGACCCGCGGCGCGACCATGACGCGCTCCGCGAGCCGGATGCCCGCGTAGTCGAGGAACGTGCAGTTCTGGTTGACGAAGACCCGCTCGGCGAGGTCGAGGTTCAGCCCGTGGTCGGTGAAGAACGGCGGGTAGATCGTCACGCGCGGCGGCAGGGGACGCCCGAGGATCTGCTCGAGCAGGCGCGCCCGGCCGTCCTCGTCGTCGAACGGCAGGACGTTGAGCCGCGACGTGAGCTCGGTCGCGCGCAGCACGCGCTCGGACATCGCGCGGAACTCGGGGCTCTGGATCCTCAGGAGCAGGTCGCCGGGCATCCCCCGATCCTGCCGCACGTCAGCGCGCGACCGCCTCCCGCGCGGCGACGACCTCCTCGACGACGTCGACCACGCCGTCCTCGCCCGGCGAGGCGGCGATCCGCTCGCCGAGCGCCGCGCTCGCCCGGGCGTAGGCCGGGTCGTCGAGCAGGCGGCGCACCGCGCGTCGCACCTGGGCGGGTCGCGGCGTGCTGGTCCGCAGCCGCACGCCCGTCCCGGTCCACGCGACGCGGGCCGCGACCTCCGCCTTGTCCTCCGTCTTTCCGGCGACGACGACGGGCACGCCGTGCCGCAGCGCGTGGTGCACGCCCCCGTAGCCGCCGTTCGTCACGAGGACCGACGTGCGCGGGAGCAGCGCGTCGTACGGGAGGTACTCGGCCGCGCGCGCGTTCGCGGGCAGCGCGCCGAGCGCCTCGACGGGGCGGCCGCCCGTCGCGGCGACGACGAGCACGTCCTCGTCGGCGAGCGCGCGCAGGGTCGGGACCAGGAGCTGGGTCGGGTCCTCGTTCGCCACGGTGCCCTGCGTGACGTGCACGACCGGCCGGCGCGTGTCGAGGTCGCCCCACCACGGCGGGAGCGTGCCGTCCGAGGGCGCCGGGCGCGGCGGGCCGACGAACCGGACCGGCGTCGTGACGTCCGGTCGCGGGTACTCGAGCTCGGCCACCGTGAGCTGCACGACGGCGTCCGCGTCGGCCGGCCAGCCGAGGAAGAACGTGCCGTTCGGCTCCACGCCCGCGGCCCGGACCATCTCCTGCGCCGCCCGCTGCGGCTCCGCGAACGCGACGCGCTCGACGAACCGGTACAGCGCGCGGTTGCGCAGGACGCCGAGCCGGCCGCGCGCGGGCAGCACGCCGAGCCCGAACGGGGCCGTGCGCTCGCTCCTGAGCCCGAGCGGCACGATGCCGAGCGTGAGCACGGGCGGCCGTCGGTCGGCCGGGGTGGCGACGAGCGCCATCGCGCCGAGGAACAGGGGCTCGACGAGCACCGCGTCCGCACGCCGGCGCGAGAGCGCGTCGAGCACCGCGCGGTGCTGCGCGGCACCGGGCCGCACGAAGATCTCGAGCATGTCGTGCCGGATCGCGTCGAGCCCGGTGCGCCCGGCGCGGCCGGGGAACGCTCCGGCGAGGTCGAGGTCGTCGAAGTCGGCCTCCGCCGGGAGCGGCACGTGCTCGGCGCCCGCGGCCTGGGCGGCGGCGGCGAACCGGGCGCCGGTGAGGAAGCGGACGTCGTGCCCGCGCGCGACGAGCGCGCGGGTGACCGCGAGCAGGGGCGTGACGTGCGCGTGCACGGGGGTGGAGCAGAGCAGGACGCTGGCCATCGGTGGTGCCTCTCTCGGACGGCGCGGGTGCGCCGAGGGAACGGGACGGGCGCAGGACCGGGCCGTCTGCGCGGGATGCCGCGGGGGAGGCGGCGTGTGAGAGGATCGATCAACCGTCAGGAGTATTCATCACCCTAGAAGGGTAGTCAATAGTGGTCCCCCGTGCGTACACGTCCGACCTCCGCGCCGAGCAGGCCGCCCGGACGCGCGAGCGCGTCGTGCGCGCCGCGGCCGAGGAGCTCGCCGACCGCGGCTACGAGCGCACGACCCTCGCGCGCATCGCCGAGCGCGCGGGCGTCTCGCTGGAGACGGTCAAGGCGCACGGCCCCAAGCGCGCGCTGCTGCTCGCCGCGTTCGAGCTCACGTTCGCCGGGTCGGAGGGCAAGGAGTCGCTCGCCGCGCGCCCCGAAGGCCGCGCGGTCGCCGCGACGAGCGACCCCGAGGCGTTCCTCGACGGCCTCGTCGACCTCGTCGCGGCGGCGAACGCGCGCGTGAGCGGTCTCTGGTCCGCCTTCACGTCGGCCGCGCGCGGCGACGAGGCGGTCGCGGCGGAGCTCGACGCGCTTCTCGAGCGCCGCCGGGCCGACCTGCGCGCGAGCGTCGACGTGCTCGAGGCCCACGGCTTCCACCCGTACGCGCCGCGCGACGAGGCCGCCGAGTCGCTCTCCTACCTGCTCGGGGTCGAGGGGTACACGCACTTCGTGGTGGGCGCGGGCTGGTCCGCCGCGCGCTACCGGGCCTGGCTGCGCGACGCCGTCGTGCGCCTCGTCGCGGCCCCGCCCGGCGCGGACGTCGCGACCTGACCCTGGCGCGTCGCGGCTCGTGGCGCCTACCGTGTGCCATGAGCACCCTCACCCCCGGCTTCCACGGCCGGCCGCGTCCGCAGGGCGTGGCACTCCCGCCGGGCCAGTACGTCGAGACGGGGTTCCCCGTGCTCTCGGCCGGGCCCACACCGCGCCTCGACACCGCGTCGTGGCGCCTCGACGTCACGACCGAGACCGGCGTGACGCGCTCGTGGTCGTGGGCGGAGCTCATGGCGCTCCCCCAGGACGAGCCCACCGTCGACATCCACTGCGTGACCCGCTGGTCCAAGTTCGGCACGACGTGGCGCGGCGTCTCGCTCGACACGCTCCTCGCCGAGGTCGAGTCGACGGCCGACTTCGCGATGGTCGGCTCCTACGGCGGCTACACGACCAACCTCCCGGTCTCAGAGCTCCTGGGCGGCAAGGCGTGGATCGCGCACACGTTCGACGGCGCGCCGCTCCACCCGGTCCACGGCGGCCCGGCACGGCTGCTCGTGCCGCACCTGTACTTCTGGAAGTCCGCGAAGTGGGTCAACAGCATCACGCTCATGCCCATGGACCGGCAGGGCTTCTGGGAGCGCCTGGGGTACCACGACCTCGGCGACCCGTGGCGCGAGCAGAGGTACCAGGGTGACTGAGGCGCCCGCCCGGCTCGGCGCCCGGTACGCGCGGCCGTCGGGCTGGCAGGTCGCGACGCTCGTCGACGCGTGGGCGGAGAGCCCGTCCGCGCGCACGCTCGTGCTCGAGGTGGCGCACTGGCCGGGCCACATGGCCGGGCAGCACGTGGACCTGCGCCTCACCGCGCCCGACGGCTACCGCGCCGAGCGGAGCTACTCGGTCGGGAGCGCCGCGACGCGCTCGACGGTCCCCGAGGGCAGCGCGCTCGACGGCGCCGCGCCCGCGCGCGTCGAGCTCACCGTCCAGCGCGTGGCCGGGGGCGAGGTCTCGACGTACCTCACCGACGTGTTCGCCGTGGGCGACGCGATCGAGCTCCGTGGACCCGTCGGGGGCTGGTTCGTGTGGTCGCCCGAGCGCGACGCCGGGACGCCCGTGCTGCTCGCGGCCGGCGGGTCCGGGCTCGTGCCCCTCATGGCGATGCTCCGCACGCGGCGCGAGGCGGGCGACCGCACGCCCTTCCGGCTCGTGTACTCGGTGCGCCGGCCCGAGGACCGCCTCTACGTCGACGACCTCGACCGGCTCGTCGCCGCGCACGACGGTCTCGACGTGCAGGTCGTCTACACGCGCTCGACGCCGCTCGGCTCCGTCCGGGGGCCGGGGCGCCTCGAGCGCCGCGAGCTCGCCGCGTGGGGCTGGCCCGCCGAGATCGAGCCGGCCTGCTTCGTGTGCGGACCCACGGGCTTCGTCGAGGCCCTCGCCCGGCAGCTCGTCTCGCTCGGGCACGACCCGGCACGGATCCGGACCGAGCGGTTCGGGCCGGCCGCGGACTGACGGCCGCTACGCGGGCGGCGGCGCCCAGCCGGCCCGGGCCCGCGCGTCGCGCTCCGCGAGCACGCTGCGCAGCAGTCGGATCGTGAGGACCAGCGCCCAGATCACCAGGACGGCGATCGTCGCGAGCACCGCGACGTAGAGCAGGATCAGCAGCGGGTAGATCGGCCCGATTCCCATGCCCGGACCCTAGCCCGCCGGGCGGCACGGACCGCGGCCGACCCTCCGCGCGCCCGCGCCGTCCCTTGACGGCCCCGCACCGCGCCAGTAGCGTTCTTGCGAGTTGATGCAAGAAATCAACACTCTGTTGTGCGGTGCGGCACAGCAGGATCGCAATTCTCGAAGGTACTGACCCGAGCCATCCGGCCTCACGCCGGACGTGCGCCGCAGGGCCGTCCTCCGACCCGGGCACCCGGTCCGGTGCGGGACCGCCCCGGCGCGGCCTGACACCCGTCGACGAGGACGGGAGATCGAGGACATCGATGAGACATCGACCCAGCACGTCGAACCGCACCCGCGCGCCGCGCCGCGGGCTCCGCCTCCTCGCCGCCACGGCGACGGCGACCGCCCTGCTCGTCCCGCTCGGCCTCACCACGACGGCGACCGCGGCGCCCACCGTGCTGTCCGCCGGGAAGCCGACGGCCGCGAGCAGCAACAACGCGCCGTACCTGTCCGAGAACCTCACGGACGGCGACCCGAGCACCTACTGGGAGTCGACGAACTCCACGTTCCCGCAGTGGGCGCAGGTCGACCTCGGCTCCCCCGCCGCCGTCGAGGACGTCGTGCTCACGCTCCCCGCCGGGTGGGAGGCGCGGCAGCAGACGCTGAGCGTGCAGGCGAGCACGGACGGCGCGGCCTTCACGACGCTCACCGCGAGCCAGGCGTACACGTTCGACCCGGCGTCGGGCAACACCGTGACCGTGGACGTGCCGGACACGTCGGCGCGGTACGTCCGCGTGCACGTCACCGCGAACACCGGCTGGCCGGCGGCCCAGCTCTCGGAGCTCCGGGTGCGCGGGACCGCCGGAACCACCGACCCCGGCGACCCCGGCGACCCGGGCGGGCCGACGGGCTCGAACCTCGCGTCGGGCCGGCCCGCCGCGGCGTCCTCGACCGAGTGGCAGTACGTCGCGGCGAACGCGACCGACGACGACACGTCGACCTACTGGGAGGGCGCGGGCGGCCAGTACCCGAGCACGCTCACGGTGTCGCTCGACGCCGCGGCCGAGCTCACCGCCGTCGTCGTGAAGCTCCCGCCCGCGGCGGCGTGGGGCCCGCGCACCCAGACGTTCGAGGTCCAGGGCCGCGAGTCCGCGGCCGGGGCGTGGCAGACGCTCGCGGCGTCCGCCGCCCACGCGTTCTCGCCGGGCACGGGCAACACCGTGACCGTCCCCGTGACGGGTACCGCGAAGGACGTGCGTCTGCGGTTCACGGGCAACACCGGCTCGGGCAACGGGCAGGTCGCCGAGCTCCAGGTGTTCGGCACCGCCGCGCCCAACCCCGACCTCGTCGTCACGGGCGTCACCGCGACCCCCGCGTCACCGCTGGAGTCGCAGGCCGTCACGCTCTCCGCCGTCGTGCGGAACATCGGCACCCAGGGGTCCGCCGCGACGGACGTCGCGTTCACGCTCGACGGGCAGACCGTCGCGACGGAGCCGGTCGGTGCGCTCGCCGCCGGGGTCGAGGCCACCGTCACGGCGGACGTCGGCGCGCGCCCCGCCGCGAGCTACACGATCGGCGCGGTCGCCGACGCCGGCGGCACGGTCGCCGAGCAGGACGAGAGCAACAACGCGTACACGAACCCGACGCCGCTCGTCGTGACCGCCGTCCCCAGCTCCGACCTCGTCCCGACCGTCACGTGGTCCCCCACGAGCCCCGCCGCGGGCAGCACCGTGAGCTTCTCCGCGACGCTCGCCAACCAGGGCAACGTCGCGACCTCGTCCGGTGCGCACGGCCTCACGGTGACCGTGACGAACACCGCGACGGGCGCCGTCGTGCGCACCCTCACCGGCTCCGTGAGCGGAGCGATCGCCGCGGGCGCGAGCAGCGCGAGCGTGTCCCTCGGCACGTGGACCGCCGCGGACGGCACCTACGACGTCCAGGTCGTCGCGGCCCCCGACCCGACCGAGGTCGCGGCCAAGCAGGCGAACAACACCGCGACCCGCCCGCTCTTCGTCGGGCGGGGCGCGAACCTGCCGTTCGACACCTACGAGGCGGAGGACGGCGTCACGGGCGGCGGCGCGACGGTGCTCGCGCCGAACCGCGTCGTGGGCGACCTCGCGGGCGAGGCGTCGGGCCGTCGGGCGGTCACGCTCGACCAGACCGGCGCGTACGTCGAGTGGACCACCAAGGCGCCGACGAACACGCTCCTGACCCGCTTCTCCATCCCCGACGCGGCGGGTGGCGGCGGCACGGACGCGACGCTCGCGATCTTCGTCGACGGCCAGTTCCTCAAGAACATCGACCTCACGTCGCGCTACGCGTGGCTCTACGGGAACGAGACCAACCCCGGCAACCAGCCGGGCCAGGGCGCGCCGCGCCACGTCTACGACGAGGCCAGCACGCTGCTCGGCACGACCGTCCCCGCGGGCTCGACGATCCGCCTGCAGAAGACGGCGCAGAACACGTCGCAGTACGCGATCGACTTCGTCGACCTCGAGCTCGCGACGCCGCAGTCGAACCCCGACCCGGAGCGGTACACGCAGCCCACGGGCTTCACGCACCAGGACGTCCAGGACGCGCTCGACCGGGTCCGCATAGACACGACCGGGACGCTCGACGGCGTCTACCTCCCCGCGGGCGACTACCAGACCGCGAACAAGTTCCAGGTCTACGGCAAGGCCGTCGACGTCGTCGGGGCGGGCCCGTGGTTCACGCGGTTCTTCGCGCCGCAGAGCCAGGAGAACACCGATGTCGGCTTCCGCGCCGAGGCGAGCGCCAACGGCTCGACGTTCCGCGACTTCGCGTACTTCGGCAACTACACGTCGCGCATCGACGGGCCGGGCAAGGTGTTCGACTTCGCCGACGTGAAGAACATGACGATCGACAACATCTGGGTCGAGCACATGATCTGCATGTTCTGGGCGTCGAACATGGACGACTCGGAGGTCAAGAACTCGCGCATCCGCAACACGTTCGCCGACGCGATCAACATGACGAACGGCAGCGCGAACAACCACGTCCACAACAACCAGGCGCGCGGCACGGGCGACGACTCGTTCGCGCTCTTCGCGGCCACCGACAACGGCGGCTCCGGCCAACGCGGCAACGTGTTCGAGAACCTCACCTCGACGAACACCTGGCGCGCCGCAGGGCTCGCGGTCTACGGCGGGCAGGACAACACGTTCCGGAACATCTACGTCGCGGACACGCTCGTCTACTCGGGCGTGACGATCAGCTCGCTCGACTTCGGGTACCCGATGGAGGGCTTCGGGCCCGCGCCGACGGTGTTCGACGGGCTGACGGTCGTGCGCTCCGGCGGGCACTTCTGGGGCGACCAGGTGTTCGGGGCCGTGTGGATGTTCTCGGCGTCGAAGGCGTTCGGGAACATCGAGGTGCGGAACCTCGACATCGTCGACCCGACGTACTCCGGGATCATGTTCCAGACGAACTACGTGGGCGGCCAGCCGCAGAACACGTTCCAGAACCCGACCTTCACGAACGTCACCATCACGGGCGCGACGAAGAGCGGCGACCAGTACGACGCGCGGTCCGGGTTCGGCATCTGGGTCAACCCCATGCCGGAGCCGGGCCAGGGCCCGGCCGTCGGCACGGCGACGTTCACCGACCTCACGTTCTCGGGCAACTACCGGGACATCGAGAACACGACGTCGACGTTCACGATCACGCGGAACTGACGTCCGCACCCACCCCGCACGACGCCGCAGCCCGCCTCACGAGGCGGGCTGCGGTGCGTCCGGGGCACCGGCCGGCGCGGCGTCCCCGAACCGCCACCGCATCGCCGCGTGCTCGGCCGTGCGCTCGTACGCGAACACGACCTCGGGCCGCACCGCGAACACGAGCGCCGGGTCGCCGTCGTGCACGAACGCCCCGTCCGCGACGTCGAACGTCCACTCGTCGCCGTACTTGCAGCGCCACCGCTCGGCCAGGCGGCGCAGCGCCGCGTCGTCCGTGACGCGCACGGCCGTGCCCTCCACGACGACGTCGAGCGCGTCCTCGAACACGTTCGTGCCCGTCGTCACCACCACGTGCGGGTTCTGGGCGAGGTTGCGCGCCTTGCGCTCGCCGGGGCCGGTGGTCACGTGGAGGCACCCGTCCGCGACGACCGTCATGAGCGGCGTGACGTGCGGGCGCCCGTCGGGGCGCACCGTCGAGATCCACGAGATCTCCGCCCGTTCGAGCGCGCCGCGCACGGTCTCCCACGCGACGGGCCTCGCCCCCGGGGAGCTGAAGCCGGGGATCAGGGTCCCCTCGGGGGCGGCGGGTGCGGCGGGCTGGGCTGCGGTGCTCATGCGTATCCTCTCGTCGGTCCTCCCTCGGACCGGCGAGCACGCCGGAACTCATCGGCGCCGCGGCGACCGGCGCGACCCGTGCCCGGTCGGCGTGCGGGCGGGGACCGACGCCGGGCCTACCGGACGTCCTCGGGCGCCGCCTCGTGGCCCGCGCGCCCTGCCGTGCGTCGTTCCTGCTTCATCCGCGCCTCGAACAGGTGCCGCGCGCCACCCGCGAGCGCCTCGCGCGCGGCACGCTCGTGCTCGCGGAACACCGACCAGTAGGTGTCGTCGTACGCCTCGACGACCTGGAACGTCCAGTGCCCGGGGATGACGTTGCGCCCCACGAGGTCGGTCGCGATCCGGTCCGCGACGTCCGCGTGCCCGGCGGCGCGCAGCTTCTCGACGGCCTCGCCGAGCGCGAGGTCGGCCTCGCCCGTGAGCTGGTGGAACGTGTAGAGGTGGCCCCGGGCGCGCTCCGTCGTCTCCAGCGCCTCGCTCAGCGCGCCGAGCGCGTCGACGGTCGCGTCGCTCACGCCGTCCGGCACGGCACGGCTCGGCAGGTCACGGGGGTCGTCGTCGCTCACGCCGCCACGCTAGGCACGGCCCCGCCGGCCCGCACGCCGTCGCCGGACCGCGTGCGTCGGCGCCCTGTGACAGGGTTGACCCGCCACCCCCGACCGAGGACACCGTCGCGAGCCATGCCACAGACCGCACCCGTACCGACCGTCACGACCCAGGCGACCCCGAGCCAGCGACCCCACCGGGCGGCGCGGATCGAGGACCGGTGGCGCGCCGTCGTCTCGCGCCTGCAGAAGGCGCGCGGCTGGCGCCCGCGGGTCGAGCCGTTCGCGGGGTACGGCAGCCCGCGGCGCGTGCGCGTGCTCGGGCGCGTGCTCCTCGCGAGCCCGGCGTTCGACCCCGCGCTGCACGAGCGCGAGTCCGCCGACCGCCGGGGCTGGCGGTACTTCTTCACCGCGCCCGCCCCGCGCGAGGAGGTGCGCGTCCACGTCGGTGACGTGACCGTCGACCTCGTGTCCGACCGCGGCGGGTACCTCGACGCGACGATCGACGTCGCGCTCACGCCGGGCTGGCACGACGTGACGTTCCGGCCGTCGTCGGGCGCGGTCGCGAAGGGCCGCGTGTTCGTCGTCGCGGACGGGCGGCGGCTCGGCGTCGTGTCCGACATCGACGACACCGCGATGGTCACCGCGGTGCCCCGCCCGCTCATCGCCGCGTGGAACACGTTCGTGCGGCACTCGAGCGCACGCGTCCCCGTGCCGGGGATGGCGGCCCTGTACCGCGGGATCGCGACGGAGCGCCCCGGCACGCCGTTCGTCTACGTCTCGACGGGCGCGTGGAACACGGCCGCGAACCTGCGCCGGTTCCTCCAGCGCCACGGCTTCCCGCCCGGCCCGCTCCTGCTGACGGACTGGGGCCCGACGAACACCGGGTGGTTCCGCAGCGGCCCCGAGCACAAGGACACCGCGCTCGAACGCCTCTTCCGCGAGCTGCCCGACGTCGACTGGCTCCTGATCGGCGACGACGGCCAGCACGACCCGGAGATCTACGCGCGTGCCGCGCGACGGTTCCCGGACCACGTCGCGGCCGTCGCGATCCGCGAGCTGACGCCTGCGCAGCAGGTCCTCGCCCACGGCTCGCCGCTGCCGGCCCCGGGCAGCCTCCCGGGCGAGGTCGGCACCGGCGTCCCGACGGCGTTCGGCCCCGACGGCGACGCGCTCACCCGCGCCCTCGCGCGCGCCCTGCGCCGCTGACGGGACGACCTCGTCCGCCGAACATGGGGTCACCGCCCGTCCTGAGGTCGTGACGGGCGACAACCCCATGCTCGGCGGGCCGCCGCGCCGGGATGCCGATGTCAGGAGCGGGTGATTGCCTGAGGGAATGACGACGCCGCAGGACCCGTTCCCCGTGCCCGAGCCCGAACCTGCCGAGCGGACGCGCCGCACGTGGCCGTGGATCGTGCTCACGGTCGTGGCGGTGCTCGTGATCGCCCTGGTCGTGTGGCTCGTGAACCGCCCGTCCGGCGACGAGCCCGCGGCGGAGACGCCCGCGCCGACGGCCACGGAGACGGGGGACGCGTCGCCGACCGACGCGGGCTCCCCGAGCGACGACGCGTCGACCCCTGCCGCGGAGGGCTGCCCGGCGGCGGGCGACGGTCCGCCCGCCGGCGCGGACACGCACGAGATCGTCGACGTCGACGGCGACGGGCGCCCCGACACCGCGTGGCTGACCGGCGGCGCGGACCGCGCGTTCGGCATCACCACCGCCTCGGGCGCGACGTTCTCCGCCCCGATCGAGTCCGCGAGCCCCGTCCCCGCGAGCGCGGTCGTCAACGTCGTGGCCGCGGGCGACGCGACCGCGCCGATCGCGCTCGTCGACACCGGCCGTGAGGTCCTGCTCTTCTCCGCCGCCGACTGCGCCGTGACGCCCACGCAGAACGCGCAGGACGCGCAGTACACGTTCGACAAGGGCTTCGCCGGCTTCGGCACGGGCGTCGGCTGCACCGAGGTCGACGGCGCGCTGCACCTCGCGGGGCTGAACGCCGTGTCCGACGACGGCACGACGTTCACCGTGTCCCGCACCTTCGTGGACCTCGACGCGGGCGCGACGCGGGCGACGAACGGCGAGGAGGAGACCGTCGCGCAGGACGCGCCCGCGGACGACCCGGTGGTCACGACCGCGCAGGAGACGAGCTGCGGCGACCTCGTCGCCGGGCAGGACGGCCCCGTCGAGCCCCAGTAGGGCCACGCACCCGCACCCCGCCGCCCCGCACGAGGCGGGAGTCCGGCGGGGCGGGTCGTGGCGGCCGGGCGTCACCCGCGGCCGCAGGTGCGGCACGTGCCGCGGCGGCGCAGCCAGTAGGCGTAGGTCGCGGCGCCGAGGGCGACGGACCACAGCGGCCACAGGAGCATCGGGCCGACGGCGCCCCACCGGTCGGCCGTGAGCGCGAGCTGGCCCTCGCCGAGCCCGAGCGCGACGAGCGAGACCCCGGCGGGCAGGACGGCGACCGCGACGACCGTCGCCGGGACGACCGCGAGGCCGACCGGGACGCGCCGGCCCGCGAGGCCGAGCATCCAGCGCGGGAACCGCTCGCCCCAGCGCTGGTAGAGCCCGAGCGTGAGCACGGCGCCGACGAGCGCGAAGCCGCCGAGGCCGAGCGCCGCGATCCAGCCGTCGTCCCCGGCGAGGTCGGCGACGTCGTCGGGCGAGAAGCCGAGCGGGATGCCGAGGACCCACGCGATCCGGGTGAGCGCGTAGAACGCGGGCGCGGCGGCTGCCACGAGCGCGGCGCGACGTCCCCAGCGCGCGGAGGCCTCCGGCGTCGTCCACGCGTGGTCGTGGCCGTCGTGGCGGCGGCCGCACGACTCGCACGCGCCCGCGGCGCGGCGCACGAACCGCCACGTCGAGGCGACGAGCAGCGCGCCGCCCGCGAGGAGCGCCACCTGGAGCAGCGGCCCGGCGCCGACGAAGTCCTGGAACGCCGCACGCATCACCGGGTCGAACGGGGCCATGACGAGCGTGACCGGCAGGTAGCCGAGGCGCGCGAGGATCGAGGCGTCGGTGAGGGCGAGGACGCCAAGACCGACGACGGCGGTCGCCGCGACGGTGAGCGCGCGGTCGCCGCGCGCGACGAGCCCGTGCCGGCCGCCGAGCCACGCCCGCAGCGCCGTGGCGGCGCCGACGAGTCCGAGCACGGCGACCCACGGCGTGAGCGTCGCGCCGGGCACGGGCGTGAGGACGCCGAACGAGAGGTCGTTCGCGTCGCCGACCGCGAGCGTGCCGCCGGTGAGGGTGACGGCGAGCGCGGCGAGACCGCCGGCGGCCCACAGGACCGCGGCTGCCGGGCCGACCCAGCGCCCGCGGGGCACGTCCGCCGCGCGGGCGGGCGGGGCGGCCCCGGGTGGTGCGGCGGCGTCCTGGTTCCGGCGGCCCGGGCCGCGGGTCGGGGTGGGGACGGGGGTGCGTGGTGTCGAGGTGCTCATGACTCGACCCTCGCGCCGGGCGACGCGACGGGGATCCCCCGTGGCGGCGGCCTGGCTCCCCCGCGCGGGGGATCAGTCCCGCGAGCGCGCGTCGCGCAGCGCCCGCAGCGCGCCCGTGGACCACAGCGCCCACGCCACGAGCACGGGCTGGAAGAACAGGCGGCCGAAGCGCTTGGCGTCGGTGTCGAGGCCGAACCCGTCCTTGTGCTCGAGCCACTGGCCGACGTTGCCGGGGAAGATCACGACGAAGAACGCGGCCGCGACCAGGCCGACCGCGACCCGCCACCGCGTCAGCACGACGAGCGACGCGCCGAGCACGATCTCGACCGCCCCCGAGGCCAGCACCGTGACGTCCTCGTCCACGGGGAACCAGGACGGGACCTGCGCCTGGAACTCCTCGCGCGAGACGGTGAGGTGACTGACGCCGGCCCCCACGAGGGCGAGGCCGAGCCCGACGCGGGCGAGCGTCGCGACGAGCGGGACGCGCGGGGCGGGGCGGGTGATCGCGGAGAGGTCCATCGCGCGATCGTCGCACCCGGCCCGCCTGCCCGCAGCGCGGCCGAGCGCCGGTCAGACGGGTCGCACGAAACCCGACTCGTACGCGCGCACGACGGCCTGCGTGCGGTCCCGCACGCCGAGCTTCGCGAGCACGTTCCCGACGTGCGTCCGCACGGTCTCGACGCCCAGGTACAGCTCGGCGGCGATCTCCGCGTTCGACAGCCCCTGCGCGACGAGGCGCAGCACCTCGCCCTCGCGCTCGGTGAGGCGCGCGTCGCGCAGCTCGTCCCCCGCGGGCGGGCGCGCCGTCGCGAGCCGGCGCACGGCGTCGGGGAACAGCAGCGACTCACCGCGCGCGACGACGCGCACCGCCTGCACCACCTCCTCGGGCCGCGCCCGCTTGAGCAGGAACCCGTGCGCGCCCGCCCGCAGCGCGTCGAGCACGTGGTCGTCGTTCTCGAACGTCGTCACGACGAGCACCCGGGGCGCGGGCTCCCGGGCGAGCAGCGCGCGCGTCGCCGCGATGCCGTCGACGCGCGGCATCCGCACGTCCATGAGCACGACGTCGGGCCGCTCGCGCGCGACGACGCCCGGCACGTCCGCGCCGTCCCCCGCCTCGCCGACGACCTCTAGGTCCGGCTCCGCGTCGAGGATCACGCGCAGCCCCGCGCGCACGAGCGGCTCGTCGTCCACGAGCACCACGCGCGTCGTCGTCATGCGCCCCCTCCTCGTCGTGCCCGGCGCCGGGCCGCGCCCGCGCGACGGCGGTCGACGGCCGTCCCGGGACGCCTCATCCTCCCGCACCCGCTCCGGGGAACCGCGCCCGCACGACCCAGGCCCCGCCGTCGGGCGTGGGACCGGCCGTGACCTCCCCGCGCAGCAGGTGCGCGCGCTCGCGCATGCCCGCGAGGCCGCGGCGCTCGCGCGCCGGGCCGGGTCCCGGCCCCGGCCCACGCGCGGCGTCCAGGGGGTTGCGCACCTCGACGGCCAGCGCGCCGTCGTCCGCCGCGACGTCGACGGTGACGGGCGCGCCCGGCGCGTGCCGCAGCGCGTTCGTCACGGCCTCCTGCACCACGCGGTACGCCTCCTGCGACACGGCGCGCGGGACGTCGGGCGGCGCAGCCCCGTCGCGCGCGCGCCGCACGTCGGCGCCGGTGCGGCGCGCGTCGTCGAGCAGGGCGTCGAGGTCGGCGAGGGTCCGGGCCGGGCGGGCGGGCGGACCGCCGGGCGTCGCGGGAGCGTCCGCGCGGAGCAGCCCGAGGACGTGGTCGAGGTCCGCCATCGCGGACCGCCCGGTGTCCTCGATCGCGGCGAGCGCCCGGCGCGCGGCGGCCGGGTCGGCGTCGAGCAGGCGCGCGGCCGCGGCGGCCTGGAGCGTCGTGACGGTCAGCGCGTGCCCCACCGAGTCGTGCAGCTCGCGCGCGAGGCGGCCACGCTCGGCCGCGCGGTCGGCGGCAGCCTCCAGCTCGGCGATGCGCTCCGACTGGTCCGGCCCCAGCAGGGGCGGTGCGGCCTGCCGCAGCACCGCGCGCGCGAGGGCGACGACGTACGGGACGGCGAGCAGCACGAGCGCGGCCGTCACCAGCCACGCCCACGCGGGCAGCGCGTCCCACGGTCGCCAGTCGGCGAGAAGCACGGTCTCGACGCCCGCCGCGGACAGGACGAGCTGCGTCGCGACCGGGATCCCGACCAGCAGGGCGAGCACGACCGCGGCCCCGAGGGCGAGGTGCAGCGCGTACCACGCCGCGGCGCGCCAGCGCGTCGCGGCACCGGGAGGTGCCGCGCCCTGCACCGGCAGGGGCACGTCCACGTCGAGGAACGTCCGCACCGCCGCGATCTCGAGCGTGCGGACCGGCGCGAGGAACGGGGGCGTGCTCACGAGCACCGCGGAGACGAGCGCGAGCACGACGACGGCGACACGCGGGGTCTGGAGCGACGCGAACATCTGCACGAACCCCGCGACGAGCGTCACGTACGCCCCGGCGACCACGCCGCCGACCACGAGGTACACCCCCGCGCGCACGGTCGCGGCGCTGCGCAGCGGCGCGACCACGCTCCCCCACGCGCCGCGCGGTCGCGCACCGGACGCCCGCACCCGCCGGACGTCGTCGCGCACCATGCCCCCAGTCTGGCCGGGCCGCCGGGGTCGCACATCCCCCGGACGGGTGACGCGCGCGCCGCGCTCAGGCCGTCAGGCGGCGAGCTCCTGGCCGCTCATGCGGTGGATCGACGCCATGACCTCGTCGGTGAGCTCGCGGCGCGCCTGCGCGGGCTTGGTGCCCGCCGTGATCTGCCGCTGCGGGTCGATGGGCTTGCCGAAGTGCACCTCGACGCGGTGCAGGCGCGGCAGCCGCTTGCCGATCGGCTGGACCTTGTCCGTGCCGCGCACCGCGACGGGCACGACGGGCGCGTGCCCGGCGAGCGCGAGCCACGCGACGCCCGTGCGCCCCTGGTGGAGCTTGCCGTCGCGCGAGCGCGTGCCCTCGGGGTAGATGCCGAACGCACCGCCGCGCCGCAGCACCTCGAGCGCGTCCTCGAGCGAGCGCTGCCCCGCGCGCGGGTCGTCGCGCTGCACGGGGATCATGCCGACCGTCGTGAAGAACCAGCGCGACAGGCGGCCCTTGAGCCCGCGCCCCGTGAAGTACTCCGCCTTGGCGAGGAACGTGACGTGCCGCGGCGCGACGATCGGGATGAGGATCGAGTCGATGAACGACAGGTGGTTGCTCGCGAGGATGACCGCGCCGTTGCGCGGGACGTTGTTGCGTCCCGTCACCTGGGGTCGCAGCAGCACGAAGGCGAGCAGCGACAGGACGAGCCTCAGGACGCGGTAGGTCATTCGTTCATTGTGCACCGTCACCGCCGCACGTCCGTGCACGCGGCGTCCCGCACGCGCGGTGCGACGGGTCTCCCCGCGACCGCCGCGTCAGCCGTCCTGGCCGCGCACCACGGCGCCGCTGCGGCGCGACCGGACGCCCCGGGTGGCCCCGTAGACGGCGAGGATGACGAGCACGAGGCCGGCGGTCGACACGAGCTGGGCGCGGGCGGCGGCGTCGGTCAGCATGAGGACCGCCAGGGCCGCGAGCCCCACGAGCACGGCCCACGTGAGCCAGGGGTAGCCCCACATGCGCAGCGTCATGGGCTCGCCCGACGCGCGCGCCTGCTCCTCGATCCGGCGGCGCAGGCGCAGCTGCGAGACGGCGACGAGGACCCACACGACGAGCAGCGCCGCGCCGACCGCGTTGAGGAGGATCCCGAGCAGCGCCTCGGGCAGGAGCCAGTTCAGCCCGACGGCGACGAGCGCGAAGAACACCGAGACGAGCACCGACACCCACGGGACGTCGCGCCGCGAGACGCGGCGCAGCGCGCGCGGCCCGTCGCCGCGACCGGCGAGCGAGTACGCCATGCGCGACGTGCCGTAGACGTTCGCGTTGAACGCCGACAGGAGCGCGACGACCACGACGACCTCCATGAGCCGCGCGGCCCCCTGGAGCCCGGCGAGGTCGAGCACGGCGACGAACGGGCTCTCCGCGAGCAGGGGCGAGTCCCACGGCAGGACGAGCACCATGATCGCGACGGAGCCCAGGTAGAACACGAGGATCCGCCACACGATGCTGCGGGTCGCGCGCGCGACGGCGGTGCGCGGCTCGCGCGCCTCCGCGGCCGCGATCGTCACGATCTCGATGCCGCCGAACGCGAAGACGACGACGAGCAGCCCCGCCGCGATGCCGCTCCAGCCCTCGGGCGCGAACCCGCCGTGGCCGAGGAGGTTGCTCGTCCCGACGGGCTCCGTGCCGGGCAGCAGGCCGAGGACGAGCAGGACGCCGACGACGAGGAACCCGACGATCGCCGCGACCTTGACGAACGCGAACCAGAACTCGAGCTCGCCGAACTGCCGCACGCCCCGCAGGTTGATCACGGCGAACACGACGACCACGGCGAGCGCGACGCCCCACTGGGGCACGTCCGGGTACCAGCCGGTGACGATCTGGGCGGCGCCCGTGATCTCGGCGCCGAGCACCATGACGAGCATGAACCAGTAGAGCCAGCCGAGCAGGAACCCGGCCCACGGCCCGAGCGCCTCCTCGGCGTACACGGAGAAGGAGCCGCTCGCGGGGCGGGCGCTCGCCATCTCCGCGAGCATCCGCATGACGAGGATGACGACGACGCCCGCGATCGCGTAGGACACGAGCACGGCGGGCCCGGCGGTCGCGATCCCGACGCCGGAGCCGAGGAACAGGCCGGCCCCGATCGCGGAGCCCAGGCCCATCATCGTCAGGTGCCGCGTGCGCAGCCCCCGCCCGAGGTGGTCGGCGGAAGGGTCCGTGGCCGTGCCGTCGGACGGGGCGTCGGACGGGGCGGAGGGCCCGGACGGTGCGCGGCTCGCGGTGGCTGCCGGGCGTTCGGGCGTGGGGGTGCTCATGGTGCGGTCCTGCGTTCGGGGAGGGTGCGTCGGGCTCGGCGCCGACCCACGACGCTACACGCCCGGGCACGACGACGCCCCGCACCCGACGCGAGGGGGTCGCTGGGGTGCGGGGCGACGTCGGGCACGACGCTGTGCCTCGGAGCGGTGCCCCTACGGGGTCGCGGTGCGCGGGAGGGGCGCGGCGGCGCGGTGCCGCGGGTCGGCGCTCTCGTCGCGGCCCGGCTCGGGCGTGCCGTCCACCGACCGTCCGCCGGCGTGCTCGCCGTCGGACGCCCGGCCGTCGGTCGGCGCGGTGTCGGTCGGGGCGGTGGCCGTGGTGTCGGGGGCGGTCGCGCCGGCGACGGGCCGGCGGGTCGAGCCGTTGATGACGCCGTCGTCCTCGAGGTCCTCGAGGTCGTCGTCGTCGACGGCCCCCGCACCGTGCTCGGCTCCCGCGGCGAACACCGACGGGTCGGGCGGCGTGCCGAACTTGAGGTGGTTGAACAGCAGGTTGAGCAGGATCGCCATGACGGCGGCCGAGCTGATGCCCGAGTGGAAGATGATGCCGAACCACGTGGGGAACTGGTCGTAGAAGTCGGGCTTGGCGATCGGGATCATGCCGAACGAGATCGACGCCGCCACGATGATGAGGTTCATCGGCCGCGAGTAGTCGGCCTTGGCGAGCGTGCGGATGCCGGACGCCGCGACCGACCCGAACAGCACCACGCCCGCGCCGCCGAGGACGGGCGTCGGGACGGCGGCGACGACGCGGCCCAGGACGGGCAGCAGGCCGAGGACCACGAGGATCGCGCCGCCCGCCGCGACGACGAACCGCGACTTGACGCCCGTGATGGCGACCAGGCCGACGTTCTGCGCGAACGCGGACTGCGTGAACGAGCCGAAGAACGGCGAGACGACGGACGACGCCATGTCCGCGCGCAGGCCGTTCGCGATGCGCTTGCGGTCCACCTTGGTGCCGACGATCTCGCCGACGGCGATGATGTCCGCCGTCGTCTCGGTGAGCGTGACGAGGATGACGATGAGCATCGAGATGATCGCCGCGATCTCGAACGTCGGGGCGCCGAAGCCCAGGAACGCCGGGAACGCCGCGACCGGTCCGTCCCCCACGCCGGAGAAGTCGGCCTTGCCGAGGGCGAGCGCGATGAGCGTGCCGACGACGATGGCGATGAGGATCGACAGGCGCGAGACGGTGCCGCTGCCGACCTTCGACAGCAGGATGACGATGGCGAACGTCAGCGCGGCGAGGCCGATGTTGCTCACCGACCCGTAGTCGGGGGCGTCCGCGCTGCCGCCCATCGCCCAGTTGGCCGCGACGGGCATGAGCGTGAGACCGATCGTCGTGATGACGACGCCGGTGACCACCGGTGGGAAGAACCGGATGATCTGCGCGAAGAACGGCGTGATGAGCAGGCCGATCGCGGACGCGACGAGGACCGCGCCGAGCACCCCGGGGATCCCTCCCCCGCCGTTGACGATCGCGACCATGGTGGACACGCCCGCGAACGACACGCCCTGCACGAGCGGGAGCTGCGACCCGAAGAACGGGATGCCCACCGTCTGCAGGATCGTCGCGAGGCCGCCCATGAAGAGCGACGCGGCGACGAGCGTCCCGATCTCGGCGGGCGTGAGCCCTGCCGCGGAGCCCACGATGAGGGGCGGGGCGATGATGCCGCCGTACATCGTGAGCACGTGCTGGAACCCGTACCCGAACGTGGCCCCGACGGGCAGCCGCTCGTCCTCGGGGCGTCCTGGCCGGCGTCCGGCGCCGTCCGCGGCCTTCGTGGCTCGCGCGTTCATAGCGGACCTCCTCGTCAGCTATCGTTCCGCTTAGCGGAAAACTACTTCCGCTATTCGAACTCCAAGTGTGACCTGTGTCAAGTCCCTGCCGCCAACTCGCGCGTGGCCTGCGACGACGGGCACAGCGGGGAGGAGCGCGCGGCGCCCCTCCCCGGCGCGTGCCGGGCTCAGCCCGCCACGAGGTGGCGGGCGGCGGCGGAGTGCTCCGCGACGAGGGCCCCCAGGTCGAGGTCCGGGACCGCTCCGTCGACGACGCGCCACGCGCCGCCCACCATGACCCGGTCCGCCCGGTCGGCGCCGCACAGCAGGAGCGCCGCGACCGGGTCGTGCGAGCCCGAGAAGCGCAGCTCGTCGAGGCGCCACAGCGCGAGGTCCGCCTGCTTCCCCACGGCGAGCACGCCGACGTCGTCCCGGCCGAGCACGCGCGCCGAGCCGCGCGTGCCCCACCCGAGCGCGCGCGTCACGGGGATGTCGGCCCCGTACCTCAGCCGCTGCAGGTAGAGCGCCTGGCGCGCCTCCAGCACCATGGTCGACGCGTCGTTCGACGCCGAGCCGTCCACCCCGAGCCCGACGGGCGCCCCGGCGTCCTCCAGCTCGACGGCGCGCGCGATGCCGGACGCGAGGCGCATGTTCGACGTCGGGCAGTGCGCGACGCCGGTCCCCGCCGCCCCGAGCCGGCGCACCTCCTCGTCGTCGAAGTGGATGCCGTGCCCGAGCCACGCGCGGTCCGTGAGCCAGCCGACCGACTCGAGGTAGTCGACCGTGCGCATCCCGAACCGCTCGCGGCAGAAGTCCTCCTCGTCGATCGTCTCGGCGAGGTGCGTGTGCAGGCGCACGTCGAGGGCCTCCGCGAGCGCCGCGCTCTCGCGCATGGCGTCCGTCGTCACGGAGAACGGCGAGCACGGCGCGAGCGCGATCTGCACCTGCGCCCCCGCACCCCGCTCGTGGTACGTCTCCACGAGGCGCTGCGAGTCCGCGAGGATCGTCCCGAGGTCCTGGACCACCGACTGGGGCGGCAGGCCGCCGTCGTCCTGGCCGAGGGTCATGGACCCGCGCGTGAGCGTCGCGCGCATGCCGAGCCGGCGCACCGCGGCGACCTGGATGTCGATCGCGTCGTCGAGGCCCGCGGGGAACACGTAGTGGTGGTCGGCCGCCGTCGTGCAGCCGGAGAGCAGGAGCTCGGCGAGCGCGACGGTCGTCGCGAGCTCGTGGTCGCGCGGCGTGAGGCGCGCCCACACCGGGTACAGCCGCTGCAGCCAGGGGAAGAGCGGGGCGTCCGCGACAGGCCCCCAGGCGCGCGTGAGCGTCTGGTAGAAGTGGTGGTGGGTGTTGATCAGCCCCGGCGTGAGCACGTGCTGCGACGCGTCGAACGTCTCGTCGACCGGCGCCGCGGGCTCGGCCCCCGCCGCGACGACCTCGGCGACCACCCCGCCCTCCACGACGATCCCGCCGCGCGCGTCCGGCGCGCCCGGCGAGTCGTCGGCGGTGAACACGCCGAGCGGGTTGCGGATCCACGTCCGGGTCCCGGTGCTGACTGAGGTGCTGGTCATCGGTGCCTCCTGGTGGCTCGTCGCTCACCGGGGCGCGGGCTCCGGCGCCACGGTGCGCCGGCTCAGTGGTCCTGTCTGCCGATCCAGGTGCCGCGGGACCCGCGGCTGGGCCGACGGTAGGACGGGGTGCGGCGCGCGTCAAGGGTGGCCGCGCCCGCCGGGCACCGCCGGCGCGTCCCCCGACGCGCGCGACCTGCGGCGCTGCGCGATCCTGGGACCGCCGTCCGCCGACTCCCGGAGCCCGCCGTGAACGTGTACGCCCCGCTCGTCCCGGTGTTCGTCGTCGCCCTGCTCGCACCGCTGGTGTCGGGACTCATGCCGGTGCGGTCGCGCGTGCCGCAGGTCGTCGTGCTCCTGCTCGGCGGGATCGTCATCGGTCCGTCGATGCTGCACCTCGCGTCGCCCGACGACGTCGCGCTGCTCTCCGACCTCGGCATGGGGTTCCTGTTCCTGCTGGCCGGGTACGAGCTCGAGCCGAACCTGCTGCGCGAGCGCATCGGGCGGCGCGCGGCGGGGGCGTGGCTGACCTCGCTCGTCGTCGGCGCGGCCCTGGTCATCATGCTCGTGGGGCGCGACTCCCCGCACGCCGTCGCGGCGGGAGGCATCGCCCTCACGACGACCGCCCTCGGCGTCGTGCTGCCGATCCTGCGCGACGGCGGTCAGCTCGGGTCGCGGCTCGGCCGCACCGTGCTCGTGGTCGGGGCGGTCGGCGAGCTCGGGCCGATCGTCGCGATGGCGCTCCTGCTCGGCACGCGCGAGAGCGGGGTCGCCGCGGTCCTCCTCGTCCTGTTCGCCGTCGTCGCGATCGGGCTGTCGGCGCTCCCGGGCCGGCTCGGGCGGCTGGGTGACCTCGGCGGCGGTCGGCTCGTCGCCGCGGCCGAGCACGGCACGGGCCAGAGCACGCTGCGGCTCACCGTCCTGCTGCTCGTGGCGCTGCTCGCGCTCGCGTCCGGGCTCGGGTTCGACGCGGTGCTCGGCGCGTTCGTCGGTGGCATGGTGCTGCGGCGGTGGGCGCCGGGCGACGTGGAGGCGCTCGAGAAGAAGCTCGACGCCGTGGCGTGGGGCGTGTTCGTGCCCGTGTTCTTCGTGAGCTCCGGCATGAACCTCGACATCGCGTCGATCGTCGCGGCGCCGCTGCTCCCGCTGACGTTCTTCGCGCTCATGGTCGTGGTGCGCGGCGGTCCCGTGCTGCTGTGGTTCCGCCGCGAGCTGCCGCCGGTCGAACGCGTCCAGACGGCCCTCTACGCCGCGACCGCGCTCCCGCTGCTCGTCGCGCTCACCGAGATCGCGGTCTCGCAGGGCGCGATGTCGTCGCGCGTGGGCGCGGCGCTCGTCGGGGCGGGCGTGCTGTCGGTCGTCGTGCTGCCGATGGTCGCGAGCCGCCTCGGCCCGCGCGCGCCGGCGCCCGTCGACCCGACGGCCGAGGACCGCGCGACCGGCTGACCGGCCCGGCTCCGCGCGGGGAGCCGGGCCGGACGGGGAACGGGGCCAGTCCGGTCAGAACGTCCACTGCTGGTTCGGCGCCCCGTGGCAGTCCCAGATCACGAACCGCTGGCCCTCGTGGAGCGGGTTGCCGCCCTCGGCGTCGAGGCACCGTCCCGACTGCGGGTTGCGCAGCGTCCGCGCCCCGGCGTCGTACGCCCACCTCTGCGCGCCCGTGCCGTTGCACGTCCACAGCTGCACCGGCGTCCCGTTCGCCGTGCCGCTGCCGCTCACGTCGAGGCACTTCCCGAGCGCCCGGACCGTGCCGTCGCTCCCCCGCGTCCACGACTGGGCGGCGTTGCCGTTGCACGGCACGATCTGCACGCGGTTGCCGTCGTGCGTCTGGCCCCACGGCACGTCGAGGCAGAACCCGTTGGCGATGCGGATCGTGCCCGTCCCGGTCGGCAGGCCGCCCGGGTCACCGGGGTTCGTCGTGCCCGACCCGTTGTCGTAGACGCGCACGTAGTCGACCTTCATCTGCTGCGGGAGCTGGGTGGTGCCGTCGGGGTAGCCGGGCCACTGGCCGCCGACCGCGACGTTGAGGATGAGGAAGAACGGCTGGTCGAACACCCACGCGTTCGCGCCGACGCTCGCGCGCGTGACGCGGTGGAACTGCTGGCCGTCGACGAACCAGGTGATCTCGCCCGGCTTCCAGTCGACGGCGAACGTGTGGAAGTCGTCCGCGAACGACCAGCCCTGCGGGTGCTGGTACATGCCGGTGATCCCCGCGCCGCCCGAGTAGCCGGGGCCGTGCACGGTCCCGTGCACGCGGTGCGGCTCGAAGCCGACGTTCTCCATGACGTCGATCTCGCCCGACGCGGGCCACTCGGTGCCGGGGAAGCTCCCCCCGAGCATCCAGAACGCGGGCCAGATGCCCTGGCCGCGCGGGATCTGGATCCGCGCCTCGACGCGCCCGTACTGCGGCTGGTACTTCCCCTGGGTCGTCATGCGCGCGGACGTGTACGACCCGTCGGCCTCGCGTCGCGCGGTGATGACGAGGTTGCCCTGGCCGTCGAGCGCCGAGTTCGCGCGCGACGCGGTGTAGTTCTGGAGCTCGGCGTTGCCCCAGCCGTGCGCGCCGGTCTCGTGGTTCCACACCGTCGGGTCGGGCGCGGAGCCGGCGGCGCCGTCGAACTCGTCGGACCAGACGAGGTCGCCCGGCGCGGCCTCCGCCGACGACGCGGGGACGGTCACCGCGAGCGCCGCGGAGGCCGCGGTGAGCGCGGCGAGGGCGGCACCCGCGAGGCGGCGCCGCCGGGCGTGGCCGTCGGGTCCGGTGGGCGTGGTGGGCAGGGGGCGCTGACGTGCGAGGTCCATCGATCCTCCAGGTCCGGCGGCCGGTGCCGCCTTGCGTCTCGCCACGGTGCGCGACGTGCTCGGCGCGCCAGTGCACCGGGCGGGGGCCGGTTCCGACCCTCCGCCCGCGAACCTACGGGCGCGCCTCGGGCCTGAGCAAGCGCTCTCTCGGCGTGTCGTGGGATCGCTCCCACATTCATGAGCAGGGCGGCCGAGAGGCTCAGCGTGGCGCGACGCCGTCGAACAGGTTGTCGACGAGCGCGTCGAGGAACGCGGGGGTCACCGGCTCGTCCGGGACGAGGAGCCGGTGGTACACCGCGCCCCAGAGCTGGTCGACGAGCACGCGGACGTCGACGTCGTCGCGGATCTCCCCGCGCTCGCGCGCGCGAGTCAGGCGCTCGTACGCGAGCTCGCGGCGCCCGGAGGAGTACAGGCGCCGGTACGCCGCGGCGAGGTCGGCGTCCGTCTGCGACGTCCCGATGATCTCGAGGAGCGCGCGGCCGCCGGGCGTCGCCATGACGCCGGCGAACGAGTGGAGCTGGTGGCGCAGGTCCGCACGCACGTCCTGCGTGTCGTCGAAGGCGAGCGTGTTCTGCACGGCGTGGAAGTAGCCGTCGAGCGCGAGGGCGCCGCGCGACGGCCACCACTTGTGCAGGGTCGTGCGGCTGACGCCGGCCAGCCGCGCGACGCGCTCGAACGTGAGGTCGGCGATCCCCTCGGCGAGCACGATCCGACCGACGACCGCGAGCACGTCGGCGCGTACCTCGTCGGCGGGTCGCCTGCCGCGCCCCCGCGGGCGCGGACGTGCGGTTCTGTCGTCCTGTGCCGTGCTCACTCGTCCTCGCTCCCGTGCCGTCGACGTGCGGAGTCTAGGTCCCGGGCGCCCGCGCCGGCGGTCGCCGGGCGCGGGCTCAGGCGAGCCCGCCGTTGGCGAACAGCACCTGCCCGTTGACCCAGCGCGCCGGCCCGGCGAGGAACGCGACCGTCTCGGCCACGTCGTCGGGCTCGCCGAGGCGCTCGAGCGGCACGAGGCCGGCGAGCCGCGCGACGGTCTCCTCGTCCTTGTCCTCGAAGAACAGCGGCGTCGCGACGGGACCCGGGGCGACGGTGTTGACCGTGACGTCGCGGCCCCGCAGCTCGCGCGCGAGGATCAGCGTCAGCCCCTCCACCGCGGCCTTGGTCGAGACGTACGCGCCGTAGGTGGGGTGCTGGGCGCGGGTCTGGCTCGTCGAGACGTTGACGAGCGCTCCCCCGCGGCGCAGCCGCCGCGCGGCCTGCTGGGACACCACGAACGTGCCGCGCACGTTGGTGCGGTGCATGCGGTCGAACGCGTCGAGGTCGAACGTCTCGACCGGCCCGAGGACCATGATGCCCGCGGTGTTGACCACGACGTCGATCCCGCCGAACGCGGCCTCGACGGCGTCGAACGCGGCAGCCATCGCGTGCTCGTCCGCGACGTCACCGGTGACGGTGATCGCCCGGCCCCCGCTCGCGACGACCTCCTGGGCGACCTGCTCGGCGCGGTCCGCGTTCCCCGCGTAGTGCACGGCGACGGCGAACCCGTCGGCCGCGAGACGGCGCACGACGGCGCGGCCGATGCCGCCCGACCCCCCGGTGACGAGGGCGACGCGCGTGTCCTGGGTGGCCATGGTTCCTCCTTGGCTGGAAGTGGACGTGCTGTTCATATAAGCATGTAATGAACGGCGTGTCCATATCTATTCCCGAGGTCGCTCCCGACATGAACCGCCCGGCGTGCGCGACGGACCCGTACGGGCGCGGGTCAGGCCGCGGCGGGCGTCGGCACGTCGAGGATGCGCTCGGCCGCGCGTCGCGCGCGCCGGGCCACCTCGAGGTCCTGGGTGATGGCCGCCGTCGTCTGGGCGCCCTCGGCGAGCAGCACGACCTGGAGCGCGACGTCGTCGGGCAGCCCAGCCTCGGCCGCGAGGTCGCACGCGTAGCGCTGGAACGACTCCTTGTGCTCGCGCACGGCGTCCGCGACGCCGGGCGACGTGGCACCGAGCTCGCCGAACGAGTTGATGAAGGCGCACCCGCGGAAGCCGTCCTCGCGGAACCACGCGTCGAGGAAGTCGAACACGGCGAGCAGGCGCTCGCGGGGCGTCACCGCGTCGGCCGCGGCGGACGCGATGCCCTCGTCCCACCGCCGGGTCCGGTGCCGCAGCACCGCGACGACGAGGTCGTCCTTGGAGGGGAACAGCGCGTAGATGCGCTTGAGGGAGACGCCCGCCTCGTTGCGGACGGCATCCATCCCGACGGACTGCACCCCCTGGGCGTAGAACAGCCGGTCGGCCGCAGCCACCACGGCCGCGCGTGCGCTCGCGTCGTCGAGCATGCGTGTCATCTCCTGTCGCTCGGCCCCCCTTGCGCGGAGAACCATCGTTCTCTAGTGTAGCGACCACTGAGAGAACGACCGTTCTCCCAGCCGCCACGAAGGGAGCACGACCATGGGGTACATCACCGTCGGGCAGGAGAACTCCACCGACATCGAGCTCTACTACGAGGACCAGGGCGCCGGGCAGCCGGTCGTCCTCATCCACGGCTACCCGCTCGACGGGCACAGCTGGGAGCTCCAGAAGCGCGAGCTGATCGACGCCGGGTACCGCGTCGTCACGTACGACCGCCGCGGGTTCGGCGCGTCGAGCAAGGTCGGCACCGGGTACGACTACGACACCTTCGCCGCCGACCTCAACACGATCCTCGAGACCCTCGACCTGCGCGACGTGATCCTCGTCGGGTTCTCCATGGGCACCGGCGAGCTCGCCCGGTACGTCTCGCGCTACGGGCACGAGCGGGTCGCCAAGCTCGCGTTCCTCGCGTCGCTGGAGCCGTTCCTCGTGCAGCGTGACGACAACCCCGAGGGCGTCCCGCAGTCCGTGTTCGACGGCATCGTCAAGGCCGCGCGCGCCGACCGCTACGCCTGGTACACCGAGTTCTACAAGAACTTCTACAACCTCGACGAGAACCTCGGGAAGCGCATCAGCGAGGAGAACGTCCGCGCGAGCTGGATCACCGCCATCGGCTCCGCGCCCGTCGCCGCGTACGCCGTCGTGCCCACGTGGATCGAGGACTTCCGGGCCGACGTCGAGGCCGTGCGCGCCTCCGGCAAGCCGACGCTCATCCTCCACGGCACGAAGGACAACATCCTCCCGATCGACGCGACCGGCCGCCGCTTCCGCCAGCTCGTGCCGGACGCCGAGTACGTCGAGATCGAGGACGCGCCGCACGGCCTGCTCGTGACGCACGCCGCCGAGGTCAACGAGGCCCTCCTCGCGTTCGTCCGCCGCTGACCGCGACCCGTCCGCCGGGCCGCGACCGGGCGCCGTCCCCCGGCGCCCGGCCCCGCGCCCGGCTCGCCTCGCGTCAGGCGACCGTCACGCGGTAGTCGTCGGCGTCGTCGTCCCACGCCAGGTCGACGGCGCCGGCGGCCTGCGCGGCCTTGCAGAACTGCAGGAAGCCCCGGTACCCGAGGGCCTTCTCGCTGAAGTCCGGGCGCTTCTTGCGGATCGCGTTCTTCAGCCCGGAGAGCACGGTCGACCCGCCCTCCTCGCGCACCACGTCGCGCACGAGCGCGAACGCCTGGTCGGTGTCGCCCTGCGCGGGCAGCGACACCTCCGGGTCCCCGGTCGCGGGCCCGGGCGCGAGCTCGACGAAGCTCCGGTCGGCCAGGAACCGCAGGAACTCGCCGAAGTTGCGGAACCCGTAGTCGGCCTCGCTGAACGTGGGGTCCTTGCGCAGCAGCGTGCGCTTGAGCACCGACGCGGTCACCGGGCCGCTCGTGGACGCCTCCAGGTCGGCGAGCGTCTGCGCGACCCGCACCTCCATGGGCACGTCCTCGCCCGTCGGGGCGTCGTCGTCGGCGTCGGCCGCGGGCGCCGCGGCCGCCTGCTCGACGGGGTCCTCGACCGACGTCGTCTCGCCGTCCACCTGAGCGTTCTCCGTCACGACCGGCTCGCCGCGGCGCGTCGTCCGGCTCACCGCCTCCCCGAGCTCCGCGAGCGCCGCCGCAGCGGGCGTCTCGGCCTCGGGCTCCGCGATCTCGGTCGCCTTGCGGCGCCCGGACGTGCGCCCGCCGCCCCGCTTCGGCTTGGCCGCGCCCGACGTCGTCCCGCCGGACGTGCGCGACCCGCGGACCGAGCGCGGCTCCGGCTCGTCGGGCACGTCCACGCCCTCCAGGCGGTCGTAGAACAGGAACTCGTCGCACGCGGGCGGCAGGAGGCGCGACGTCGACTTCTCGACGCCGACGCCGATGACGCGCTTGTTGAGCTCGCGCAGCTTGTGGACGAGCGGGGAGAAGTCGCTGTCCCCCGTGCACATGACGAACGTCGAGATGTAGTCGCGCTCGAACGCCATCTCGATCGCGTCGACGACCATCTTGATGTCGGCCGCGTTCTTGCGCGACGCGCCCATGCGCTGCGGCATCTCGATGAGCTCGACCTGGTGGCGCGTGAGCGAGCGGCGGTCCTCGTCGAAGTACGACCAGTCCGCGTACGCGCGCCGCACGACGACCCGTCCGCGCACCGCGAGGGCGTCCGCGATCGGGCCGAAGTCGAACGTCATGCCGCCCAGGTGCTCCCGCGCACCGAGCGCGAGGTTCTCGTAGTCGATGAAGACGGCCAGGCGTTCCTCGGTGTCCATGGCCGCCAGCCTAGGTCCAGACGGCGGGGCTGCTCTCGCCGAACGGCCTCACGGCGTCGGGGCGGTGACCTCGAAGAGCTCGCACGTCGTGTCGTAGTACGCCTGCGTCGTGCCCCGGTACGTCATGCCGATCCGGCGGCACACCGCCTGGGACGCCGCGTTGTCGGCGTGCGTGACGGCGACGACGCGCTCCAGCCCGCGCTCGAACGCGTGCGCGAGGACGGCGGCCGCGGCCTCCGTCGCGTACCCGCGGCCCCACACCTCGGGGTGGAAGTGCCAGCCGATCTCCGTGTCCCCCGAGGGCTGCGGCGGCTCGCCCGTGCCCGACGCCGGGATCGGCTTGAGCAGGATCGACCCCACGGGCACGCCCTCGCCCAGGTGCGCACCCTCCGCCGCGTCCGTGCGCGGCACGACGGCCCACACGCCGTGCGTCCCGTCGTCGACGGCGTTCCACCGCTCGACCCGCTGCGCCGCCTCGTCGCGGTGCTCCAGCACGCGCGGCGTCACGCCGACGAACCGCATGACGTCCCAGCGCGAGTAGATGTCGAGGGCGGCGTCGGCGTCCTCGGTCCGCCAGGGGCGGAGCGTGAGCCGGGCGGTGGTGAAGGTCTGCACCGCCCCAGGTTACGAGGGCGGGCGACGCCCGACGCCCCGGTCAGACGATCTTGGGGAAGCTCACGAGGAAGCCGACGCCCACGACGAGCAGCACGCACGCGGCGCCCACCATGCCCCACGAGGCGCGGTGCGAGCGGAACCTCCCGGCGAACGCGCCGAAGAAGAGCACGAGCGCGAACAGGACGGTCACGAGCGTGTAGTCGTCGCCCCGCTGGTTGCTCACGAGCGCCCGGGCGAACAGCGCGTCGGCGCGCGCGTCCGCCTCGGCGGCCTCGACCTGGCCCGGCGGGACGTAGGAGTCGAGCGCGAACGGGCTCGGCGCGGCGTCGGGGTTCTGCAGCGGCCGCGACGCGAGCCACTCCTCGAACGCGGGCTCGAAGTGCGTCGTGAACCGGTCGCGCGCGAAGTCGGCGAGCAGGTCGTTGCCGGTCGCCGTGCCCTGGAGGTACAGCGCGAACACCTGGAGGTCGATCTCGCGTGCGGCGTCCGCGTGCGAGCGCTCGGTCGACGCCTCGATGCGCTGGGCGGAGGCGCGCGAGAACGCGATCGACATCTCGCCGCCCCACTTGCTCGCCTCGAACCCGCTCCACGCCGTGAGGACGGCCGTCACGGACAGCAGCACCACCGTGACGGTCTCCCGCAGCGACCTGCCGTCCCGGCGGTCCGCTTCCTCGTCGGCCACGGCAGGACCGTAGTCCTCGCGGGGCGGGTGCGCGCGGCGAGGGCCGCGTCCCGCCGGCCGCCGACGCGCCCGCCGTTCGTCGCACACCGGCCACCGTTCGTCGCACACCTCGACCGCCCACCGACGTGACGTGGGTCACGGTCCGCACCGGTTCCTAGCCTTCCCACGTCGGACCGCAACGACGCGACCCTGGAGAGGCTCGATGACGACAGACACCCGTGCGGCGCGGAACGCCGCCCCCGACGATCCCGCGATCGTCCAGGACCCGTCCCTGCCGCCCACGGCGGTGCCCGAGGAGAAGGCGCGCACGCGCTGGACCCCGCAGAAGATCGCCCTGTGGGCCGCGATCTCGCTGCTCGGCGGCGTCGCGTGGGTCATGCTCGCGGTCGTGCGCGGCGAGACCGTCAACGCGATCTGGTTCGTGTTCGCCGCGGTGTGCACGTACCTCATCGGGTACCGCTTCTACTCCAAGGTCATCGAGCGCTACATCACGCGCCCCGACGACCGTCGCGCCACGCCCGCCGAGGTGCGCGAGGACGGCAAGGACTACGTCCCGACCGACCGGCACGTGCTGTTCGGCCACCACTTCGCCGCCATCGCCGGCGCCGGCCCCCTCGTGGGCCCCGTGCTCGCCGCGCAGATGGGCTACCTGCCCGGGACGATCTGGATCATCGTCGGCGTCGTGCTCGCGGGCGCGGTGCAGGACTACCTCGTGCTGTTCTTCTCCATGCGCCGCGGCGGCCGGACCATCGGCCAGATGGCGCGCCAGGAGCTCGGCCGCGTCGGCGGCACCGCCGCGATCGTCGCGTCGCTGCTCATCATGATCATCATCGTCGCGATCCTCGCGCTCGTCGTCGTCAACGCGCTCGGCGAGAGCCCGTGGGGCGTGTTCTCCGTGTCGATGACCATCCCCATCGCGCTGTTCATGGGCGTCTACCTGCGCTACATCCGCCCGGGCAAGATCACCGAGGTCTCGGTCATCGGCTTCGCCCTGCTGCTCGCCGCGATCGTCGGCGGCGGCTGGATCGCGGACACCGCGTGGGGCGCCGAGCTCTTCCACCTCGACCGCACGACCATCGCGATCGGCGTCATCGTCTACGGATTCGTCGCCGCCGTCCTGCCCGTGTGGCTCCTCCTCGCGCCGCGCGACTACCTGTCGACGTTCATGAAGGTCGGCGTCATCGTCGTCCTCGCCGTCGCGGTGGTCGTCGTGCGGCCCGAGATCACGGTCCCCGCGATCAGCGAGTTCGCGAGCGGCGAGACGGGCCCGGTCGTGTCCGGGGCGCTGTTCCCGTTCCTCTTCGTCACCATCGCGTGCGGCGCGCTGTCCGGGTTCCACGCGCTCATCGCGTCGGGCACCACGCCCAAGCTCGTCGAGAAGGAGCGCCAGACGCGCTTCATCGGGTACGGCGGCATGCTCATGGAGTCGTTCGTCGCGATCATGGCGCTCGTCGCCGCGATCTCCATCGACCGCGGCATCTACTTCGCGATGAACTCGTCCGCGGCAGCCACGGGCGGCACGGTCGAGGGCGCGGTCGCGTTCGTCAACGGCCTCGGCCTCATGGGCGTCAACCTCACCCCCGACATGCTGTCCTCCACCGCCGCGGCGGTCGGCGAGCCGTCGATCGTCTCCCGCACGGGCGGCGCACCGACGCTCGCGCTCGGCCTCGCGCACATCATGCAGCAGGTCGTGGGCGGCACCGCGATGATGGGCTTCTGGTACCACTTCGCGATCATGTTCGAGGCGCTGTTCATCCTCACGGCCGTCGACGCCGGCACGCGCGTCGCGCGGTTCATGCTCCAGGACACCATCGGCAACGTGGCGCCGAGGTTCCGCGACGTGACGTGGCGGCCGGGCGTGTGGCTGTGCACCGCGATCATGGTCGCCGGGTGGGGCAGCATCCTCTACCTCGGCGTCACCGACCCCCTCGGCGGGATCAACACGTTCTTCCCGCTGTTCGGCATCGCGAACCAGCTCCTCGCGGCCATCGCGCTCGCCGTCGTGCTGGCGATCGTCGCGAAGCGCGGGCGCAGCTACCAGCGCTGGCTGTGGATCGTCGCGGCGCCGCTCGCGTTCACCGCGGTCATCACGATCTGGGCGTCGATCGAGAAGATCTTCTCCCCCGTCCCCGCGGTCGGGTACTGGGCCAACCACAACGCGTTCAAGGACGCGCTCGCGGCCGGCGAGACGTCGTTCGGCACGGCCGGCTCGGTCGAGGCCATGGAGGCCGTGGTCCGCAACACGTTCGTCCAGGGCACGCTGTCGATCGTGTTCGTCGTGCTGGCGATCGTCGTCATCGTCGCCTCGGTCCTCGTGACGGCGAAGGCGCTGCGCGCCGGCGGCGGCGAGAACCACGAGGACGCGCCGGTCCCGTCGCGCCGGTTCGCGCCGTCCGACGTGGTCGCGACGGCGGCCGAGAAGGAGATCCAGAAGGAGTGGGCGGCGCTGTCGCCCGAGAAGCGTCCTGCCGCGACGGGGCACCGGTGACGGTGCGGCAGGACACCCCGCAGGCTCCCGCCGCGACGGTCCGCGCGACCGCCGTGGCGGGGCCCGCGGGACCCGCGACGTCGACGGGGCCCGCGGCCCGCGCGTCGTCCGCGGGGCTCGCGGCCCGCGCGTCGGGCATGGCACGGCGGATGCGCGACGGCGCCGCCGCGGTCCGCTGGTACGTGCGCCAGGTCATGGGCGACGACGCGTACGCGACGTACGCCGCGCACCAGCGCGCGGTGCACCCCGGCTGCGACGTGATCACCGAGCGCGAGTTCTGGCGCCGCCGCCACGCCGAGCAGGACGCCAACCCCGGCTCACGCTGCTGCTGAGCCGAGCACGACCTTCCTCGCCGCCGAACACGGGGTCGGTGCCGTCATCCGCTCGATGGAGGGCCCCACCCCCGGGTTGGCGGGGGCCGGGGGGGGGGCCCGGCCCGAGAGGGGGGGGGCCCGGGGGGAGGGCCGCGGCCCGCCCGGGGCGCGCGCCCCC
>NZ_JAAFAN010000034.1:0-47385 GCF_010287905.1 Cellulosimicrobium composti | reverse complement strand
GTGCCGCCGCGAGCGGCGGGGCCCTCGCCGCCGCCGGTGCGGGCGGTCTCGTCGCGCTCGTCACCTCGGCGCCGCTCGCCGCGGCGGCCGTCACGGTCGGCGTGCTCGCCGTCGCGGGCCTGGGCGTCGCGGGCGCGCTCGGCGTGTTCTCGCCCGAGCCGCCGCCCGCAGCGGGGTCCTCCCCGACCGGGTCCACCTCTCCTGATCCGTCGTCGGACGGCGGGACCTCGACCACGCCGTCGGACACCGGCACGGACCCGACGTCGCCGTCGAACATCCCGACGGAGCCGGTCGACGAGAGCGCGCCTCCCGCCACGGACACGGGGACGACGGCGACCGGCGAGCCCGCGCCCGTCGGGTCCACGCCCGAGGCGCCGACGACCGGCGGGACGACCGACCCCGGGACCAGCACGGACGTGCCGGCCGACCCCGGGTCGGGGACCTCGACGGACACCCCGGCCGCCCCGACGCCCGACCCGACGCCCGACCCCACGCCCGCTCCGGCGCCCCCCGCGCTCGACCTGTCGCTCGCGCCGGTCACGCTCGCCGCGCGCGAGCCGGCCGACCTGCTCATGACGGCGGCGAACACGGGAGGACGTTCCGCGGAGGAGGTCGTCGTCGACCTGACACTGCCGGCGGGCGTCTCGGCGCCGAGCTCGACGCTCGTCGCGCGCGGCACCGCCGTCGCGGGCCCGCTCGCCGCGGCCGCGCTCCCGTGCGGCAGCGCGACCGGGCAGCCGGACGGCACGAGCCTCGTCACGTGCTCGGTCGGCGTCCTGTCTCCCGGCGCGTCGCAGGACCTCCTGGTGCAGGTCGTCGCGCAGTCGGGCGGCGAGTACGCGTTCGCCGCCGACCTGCGCGCGAAGGGCGTCGAGCCGGTCCGGCGCACGTTCGCACCGACGCCCGTGCGCCACTACGGCCCGGAGATCCGGGTATCGACGACGGCCCCGTCGTTCGACAACCCCGGCGACGGGGTGCTGCGCGTGACCGTCCGCAACAGCGGCGACCAGCCCGCGGTCGAGCCGAGCGTCACCGCCGTGCTCCCCGCGGGGCTGCGCCTCCTCGACGACACGGCCGGCACGTGGTCCTGCACGGCGGACGACCGGACCGTGACGTGCGCGTCGCCGCCGGGCACCACGCTCGCGCCCCAGGCGGCGGTGGAGGTCCCGCTCGCGCTGCTCGCGGACAGCGAGGGGCCGCTGGACGCGACCGTCAGCCTGCGCGGCACCGCCGACGGCGCGCACCCGGGCAGCACGGGCGTCCCGGTCGACGTCGACGAGCCCTGGGCCGACGCCGAGGCGGGCCTTCTCGGCGACGACGGGCAGCGGCTGGGCGTCGTCCCGCGGTGCACCGCGCGCGACGGCCAGGACGTCGCGTCGCTCGTCGCGAGCTACACGAACACCACCCCGTACGACGACCTCGACGTGACGCTCGAGGCGGCCGGGTCGAGCGCCACGACGACGGTCCCCGCCGGGGACCGGGCGACGGTCCGGGTCGACGACGGCGTGCGCTTCCCGGCCGGCAGCGCGACGCTCGTGCTCACGACGACGTTCGGCGACGGCGAGTTCGCGCAGAGCTTCGAGCACCGGCTCGACGCGGGCACGTTCGACGCGCTCGACTGCTGGACCCCGCCGTCGTGGCTCACGGCCGCGGACGTGCGCGTCGCCGCGGAGAACGACCGGGGGACCGTCCGGTACACGGCGACGGTCACGAACGGCACGGGCGCGGGCGTCGACGTCCGCCTCCTCGCGCCGACCGGCGGCACGTGGTCCGGCGTCGCGGACTCCGCCGCGATCGCGCCTCTCGCCGACGGCCGCACGGGCGACCTCGTGCTCGCGACCGGGCTGCGCGAGACGACGCGCGCGAACGCGGTGCTGCGCCAGTACCGCTGGCACGTGGACGCCGACGGCGACGGCAAGGGCTACCAGTCGCTCCTGCCCGTGCTGCTCGACGAGCACCGGATCGCCCCGGCCGTCCCCGAGCCCACCGTCGGGCGGTGCACGTTCGACCCGCGCACCGACACGTCCAGCGCGCCGGTGACGCTGCGCCTCGACAACTCCGCGTCGACGCTCCCCGTGACGTTCTCCGTGCCGGGCGTGACCGAGCCGGTCGAGGTCCGGGGCGGCGTGGCCCGGTCCGTCACCGCCGTCGTGGGCGGGCAGGCCACGACGTTCCCCGTCCTCGCCGACGGCGCGCCGCTCGCGTCGCCGACGGTGCCGGGCGCCGACTGCTTCACGTGGGACGTGGACGCCACCGCGGAGGCGGGCTGGCTCGCCGACGAGCGCTCGGTCGCCGTGACCGGCACGTTCCGCAACGGCCACGCGGCGACGCGCCTCGCCGTCGTCATGGACGCCGGCGCGTGGGGGGCCACCGAGCCCGTCGAGGTCGGGCCGGGCGAGGAGGTCTCGCTCACCGTCGGGACGGGCTCGCGCGACGTCGACGCGGGCGAGGTCACCTTCCGGGTCGCGCGGGTCGGCGGTGCCGGGTCGCACGTCGTCACGGCCGCGTACGACGCGGTGCGGCACGCCCCGACGGTCGGCGCGCCGAGCGTCGGGCAGTGCGTGCTCGACCCGCGGACCGAGGTCTCCTCGGCGTCCGTCACGCTGCGCTACGACAACGCCCGGTCCACCGTGCCCGTCGTGTTCTCCGTCGACGGCCGCGACGACCTGACACGGACGGTCGCGGGCGGTGCCGTCGTGACGGTCGCCGTGCCGGGCGGCGTGGGTGCTCAGCCGCTGACGCTCGCGGTCCGGGCCGACGGCACGCCGCTCGCGAGCCACGTCGTCCCCGGCGTCGACTGCTTCGCCTGGGACCGGGTGGCGGGCACGGCGAGCGCGAGGGCCGCGTGGGTCGTGCCGTCGGGCGCCGGTGTCGGGACGTCGGTCGTGACCGGCACCTTCCACAACCCGTACGCCGCGACGACGCTGCGCGTCGGGATGTCGACCCCGCACGGCGACGCCGCGCCCGTCGAGGTCGCGCCCGGCGCCGACGTGACGCTCTCCGTGGACGCCCGCGCGCTGACCGTCCCCGCCGGCACGGCGACGTTCACGGTCGAGCGCGCGACGCCCGCCGGGCCCGGGTCGCGGACCGTCGAGGCCGCGTACGGCGCCGTGGCGTACGCCCCGCAGTGGGCTCGCACCGCGTCCGTCGAGGCGCGATGGCAGGACGGGTCGGTCAAGCTCGTCGGCACCGTCACCAACGACTCGCCCGAGACGGTCGACGTCGTCATGACGGCCGGCGCCCACGGCGACTCCGGCCCCGCGCGCCCCGTCGCGCCGGGCGCGACGGAGACGTTCACGGTCGACACGCGCGCGCTCGACGTCAAGCACGGCGCCGTCACGTTCGCCCAGTCGCGCACCGTGCTCGGCACGACCTTCACCGACGCGGGCCTCACCGCGAAGCACCAGGGCGCGACGTACCAGCCCGACTGGTCCGTCACCCCGACCGTCACCGCGCAGTGCGCGCCGGACGGCGTGGTGCTCAGCGTGGGCGTGCGCAACGACGCGTCCGAGGCCACGCACGTCGTCGTGCGCACCCCGTTCGGCGAGCGCGACCTCGGCGACCTCGCGCCGGGCGCGAGCGCGAGCGCGGACGTCCCCGCGGGGGCGCTCGCGGTCAAGACCGGCAAGGTCGAACTCGTGCTCTCGCGCACGGTGCTCGGGGTCGTGCACACGCACACCGTGACGGAGCGGTACGCCGCGCTCGACTGCGCGGTGACGAAGCCCGCGGCGAGCCTCGTGCTCGGCGACCCGTACTACGACGCGCAGCGCGGGCACTCGTACCGCGCCGTGTCGGTGCTGCTCGACAACTCCGGCTCGAACGTCCCGGTGACGTTCCGCGTCACGGGTCACGCCAAGGGCGAGTGGACGCTCGCGGCCGGCGAGCGCCGCACCGAGACGCTCGGCGAGGCGCCGGGGTCCGGCGCGACGTACGTCGTGCACGCCGGCTCGTGGTCGCAGCAGCTCAAGGTCGAGAGCTTCTCCGCGGCGCCCGCGTGCTTCGACGAGTGGGAGCGCAGCACCTGGTACGACCGCGGCGACCAGGTCTCCTACCGCGGCTGGAACTACACCGCGCGCAGCGGCACCGTGCTGGTGCGCCCGGACGACCCCGTGCTGGGCTGGGTGTTCTGGGACCGCGGGTCGGCCTGCGGCGAAGGCTGAGCGGCCCCGGCCGGTCTACGGCAGGACGTCGGCGAGCGCCTCGTCGACGGGGCGGTCGCCCGCGACGAGGTCGAGCACCAGACCGGCCGACCGCGGCTCGTGGAGGACCGCCGCGAGCACGAGCGCGACGTCGTCGCGCGTCACGTCCGCCCGCTCGCCGACCGCCGCGCCCGGCTTGCGCCGCTTGCCGCGCGGCTTGTCGCCGTCGCCCACGGGGGCGAGGGCGACGAGGCCGACGCCGGGGTCGTCGGTGAGCCGACCGGGCCGCACGATCGTCCACTGCAGCCCGTCCCGCGCGCGCAGGTCGTCCTCCGCGGCGGCCTTCGCCCGCAGGTAGGACCAGAAGACGTCGTCGACGCCCTCGGGCCGCTCGTCGGCGCGCGCCGCCTCGACGCCGCGGGACGAGACGAGCACGTAGCGGCCGACGCCCGCGCGCTCGGCGGCGTCGGCGAGCAGGGCCGCGCCCGCGCGGTCGACACTGTCCTTGCGGGGCGCGCCGCTGCCCGGTCCGGCGCCCGCGGCGAACACGACGGCGTCCGCCCCCTCGAGCTCGAAGGACACCGCGACCGCGTCGTCCTTCTCGAGGTCGATCAGCGCGACCTGCGCGCCGAGCTCGGTGACGTCGGTGATCTGCGCGGCGGACCGCACGAAGGCGACGACGTCGTCACCCCGTTCCACCAGGGTCCGGGCCAGGCGACGGCCGACCTGGCCGTGACCTCCCGCGATGACTGTGCGCATGGGGCGAACGTATCGCCGCCCGCCCGTGCGCGCCTGGCGAGCAGCGGCCGCGCCCGCAGGGAGGCGCGGGTCGGGGGTGCGCTGCCGGGCGCGGGGTCCCCCCACGTACCCCCACGTGACCGCGGCCCGGCAGCGCGAGTCCTCAGGCGGCGTCCCCCGTGCCGCCGAGGACGACGGGGGTCTGCGGGTCGAACCGGTAACCGAGCCCGCGGACCGTGGTGATGACGTGCTCCAGCCCGAGCTTCTCGCGCAGGCGTCGCACGTGGACGTCGATGGTGCGGCTGCCCGCGGCGACCTCGTGGTCGGCCCACACCGTCTCGAGCAGCTCGGCGCGCGTCACGACGCGGTGCGCCGTGCGCGCGAGGTACGACAGCAGCTCGAGCTCGCGGAACGTCAGGTGCGCGGTCCGGTTCTCGACCGTGACCGTGCGACCTGCGGGGTCGATGACGACGCGCGGCACGGGGGAGAGGGTCGCGAGCCGCTCGCGGAACGCGGCGATGTCCTGGACCGGCGACGCGGTCGCGGTCGTCGGCTCGGCGAGGGCGAGCGCGGTGTAGGTCTCCGCGCTGGGCAGCCAGTCGCGCGCGAGCTCGCCGAGGGCCTCGGCGAGCTCGACGAGCTGCGCCTGGGGCTGCTCGCCCTCCGCCGCGTCGACGCCGACGTAGAGGACGAACCCGGGGGTGCGGCGCGGCGCGACGGGCTCCGCCGTCGTGCGGGCGGGCACCGCGGCACGGGGTGTCGCCGGGCGCTGCGGGGCGGCGGGTCGCTGCGGGGTGGTGGCGCGCTGCGGCGCGGCGGTGCGGGGTGCGGCGGCGCGGGCGGGCGCGGTGCGGCGGGCAGGGCGGGTGGCGGTGAGCGTCATGGGTGGCTCCGGGTGCGTCGGGCCGACGGCAGCGCCGGAGGACCGGCGGGTCGGCAGGGGTCGAGGTCTGAACCGAGGTGCGGGAGAGGGTTCAGGCCTGACAACAGACGCACATGACCGCGCCCAGGAGCGCGCCGGACGGCGCGCTGGCGGGACGGGTCGAGGTGCTCACGGGAGCGAGCATGGCAGCGCGCGACGTGGCGCGCCAAGAGGTGCGACGGAACTTCTCAGCATGCGGACCGTTCGGGTCTCGCGTTCCGGTCGGCGAGGTGCGGCGGCGCGGGGGCCGCGCCGGGTGCGTTCGGAGCGTCGGCGCAGGTGGGACGGGTCAGACGACGCCGTACAGGCGGTCCCCGGCGTCGCCGAGCCCGGGCACGATGTACGCCTTCTCGTTGAGGCGCTCGTCCACCGCCGCGACCACGAGCTGGACGTCGACGCGGTCGCCCACGGCGTTCTCCAGCACCTGGATGCCCTCGGGCGCCGCGAGCAGGCACACCGCCGTGACGTCGCGCGCGCCGCGCGCGAACACGTAGTCGATCGCCGCGACGAGCGTGCCGCCCGTCGCCAGCATCGGGTCGAGCAGGAACACGTGCCGGCCCGTGAGGTCGTCGGGGAGCCGGTTCGCGTACGTGACGGCCTCGAGCGTCTCCTCGTCGCGCTGCATCCCGAGGAACCCGACCTCCGCCGTCGGCAGCAGGCGCGTCATGCCCTCGAGCATGCCGAGACCCGCGCGCAGGATCGGCACGACGAGCGGCCGCGGCTCCGCGAGGCGCACGCCGATCGTCGTCGTCACGGGCGTCTCGATCTCGTGGGGCTCGACGCGCACGTCGCGCGTGGCCTCATAGGCGAGCAGCGTCACGAGCTCGTCGACGAGGAGCCGGAACGTGGCGGACGCCGTCTCCTTGTTCCGCAGGACGGTGAGCTTGTGGGCCACGAGCGGGTGGTCGGCGACGTGCAGGCGCATGGCGACAACGGTATCCGACCGCACGGGCTCCCGTACCGCCCGGTAACCGTGGCCGGGCCGCGAGTTGTCGCCGTCCCGGCGCTCTATAGCCTGGTGGGGCCGTCCGCCGCGCATCAGCGCGGCGCCGGACCGGCCACGTGCCGGTACGCCCGTTCCTCGCCCCCGGAGGTCCCGTGCCCGACGACGACGCCCACCCCGGCGACCCCGCGCACCCGGGTGCGGGGCCGACGTCGGGCACCGCGCCGACCCCGGACGCGCCTGCCTCGCACGCGCCGGCCTCAGGCGCATCCGACGCCGGTGTTCCGGGACCGGGCATCGAGCTGGAGCCCCGTGACGCCCCGACGCCGGACGCTCCCGGGCCGCGCGGGCTCGACCTGCCCTGGGCGGAGGGGACGTTCCCGCCGGGCACGGTGGCGGGCCGCCGGCACGTGTGGGACGCCCTCATGGGGCTCGCGCTGCACGAGGCGACCCACGCGCTCGCGAGCGACGACGTGCCCGTGGGGGCGCTCGTCGTCGGGCCGGACGGGCGGCTGCTGGGCGTCGGGCGCAACCGGCGCGAGGAGACCGGCGACCCGACCGCGCACGCCGAGGTCCTCGCGCTGCGTCAGGCGGCCGCGACGGTCGGGGAGTGGCGGCTGGAGGGCTGCACGCTCGTCGTCACCCTCGAACCGTGCGTCATGTGCGCGGGGGCGCTCGTGCTCGCGCGCGTGCAACGGCTCGTCCTCGGCGCGTGGGACCCGAAGGCCGGTGCGACCGGGTCGGTGTGGGACCTCGTGCGCGACCAGCGCGCCAACCACGCGGTCGAGGTCGTCGGCGGCGTCCGCGAGGACGAGTGCGGCCGTCTCCTGCGCGACTTCTTTGCCGCGCAACGCTGAGCGGTCACGCGACCGAGGTGGCCTGCGCGGTGGGGAGGGACGACGACGCCGGGTCTACCATCCGGCGCCTCGTTCCTCGGCGCCTCCCGCCAGGCCCGCCACGACCCGGCGCCGTCCTTCCACCCCACCGCTCGTCGGTGGCCGGCTCAGCGCGTGAGCGCCTCCGCGAGAGCGGTGAGGGTCTCGGTGGTGCCGGCCTCGACCTTGAGCGTGGCGAGCGGGTCGCCGCGCGTCCAGCCGCGGTTGACGATGACGACCGGCTTCTCCTGCTTCGCCGCGTGCCGCACGAACCGCAGGCCGCTCATGACCGTGAGCGACGACCCCGCGACGAGCAGCGCGTCGCCGTCGTCGACCATCGCGTACGCGCGCTCGACCCGCTCGCGCGGCACGTTCTCGCCGAAGTACACGATCTCCGGCTTGAGCACCCCGCCGCAGAACTCGCACGGCGCGGGCCGGAAGTGCGACGTCTGCTCGATCACGGCGTCCGCGTCCGGCGCGATCTCGACGTCCTCGACGTCGCCGATGCTCTCGACGAAGCCCGGGTTGAGCGCGGTGAGCCGCTCCGCGAGGTGCTCGCGCGAGATGACGCGCCCGCACTGCAGGCAGATGACGCGGTCGTAGCGGCCGTGCAGGTCGATGACGTTCCGGCTGCCCGCGTCCTCGTGCAGCAGGTCCACGTTCTGCGTGATGAGCCCCACGAGCACGCCCGCGTCCTCCAGCCGCGCGAGCGCGCGGTGGCCCGCGTTCGGGTGCGTGCGGTGCACGTGCTGCCAGCCGACGTGGTTGCGCGCCCAGTAGTGGCGGCGGAACGCCTCGTCCTGCACGAACTGCTGGTACGTCATCGGGTTGCGCGGCGGAGAGTCCGGGCCGCGGTAGTCCGGGATGCCCGAGTCCGTCGAGACGCCCGCGCCCGTGAGCGCCGTGACCCGCAGGCCGCGGAGCAGCTCCACCGCGTCGTCGACCGTTCCCGTGCGGGGCGCCGGCTCCGAGCCCGTCGGCGGCTGGCTCGGGCGCCACGCGAGCCGCGAGGTCAGGGTGGGGACGGCCGACGGCAGGTCGGCCGACGACGTCGCGACGTGGGCGGGGGAGGAGGTCGGGGGGAGGGACTCGCTGGGCACGTCTCCCACGGTACGACGCGGCGCGCGGCGTCACGCGGGGTCACGTCAGGGTCACCTGCGCCCGCCGCGAACATGCGGCTACCTCCCGTCCCGGCGACCGGACGGGCCACAACCACATGCTCGGCGGGGTCGGTGGGTCGGTGGTCGGGTGGGCGCGGGTGACCGGGGTCACGGCCGGGCGTTGCCAGGCGCTGTTAGGCTCGCCTAAGTCATCGACGAGAGGTTCTCATGCCGACCACCACCGCGCCCGCACCGCGGCGCGCCCGCCCGCAGACGGTCCTCGAGGTCGTCGAGACGACGCGGCTCTCCCCGCACCTCGTGCGGGTCGTGGCAGGAGGCGACGGCTTCGCCGCGTTCACCACGAACGAGCACACCGACAAGTACGTCAAGATCTACTTCGCCAAGCCCGAGCTCGGCCTCGAACCGCCCTACGACGTCGCGGCCCTGCGCGAGACCCTCGCCCCCGACGACGTGCCCGTCACCCGCACGTACACCGTGCGGTGGGTCGACGTGGCGGCGCAGCGGCTCGCGATCGACTTCGTCGTGCACGGCGACGAGGGACTGGCCGGGCCGTGGGCCGCGCGCGCGACGCCCGGCGACCGCCTCGTCCTCTCCGGCCCCGGCGGCGGGTACGCGCCCGATCCCGCCGCCGACTGGCACCTGCTCGCCGGCGACGACTCGGCCCTGCCCGCGATCGCCGCCGCGCTCGAGGCCATGCCGCGCGACGCCGTCGGGCACGCCGTGATCGAGGTCGGCACCGAGGCGGACCGCCTCCCGCTCGAAGCGCCCGACGGCGTCCAGGTCACCTGGGCGCTGCGCGGCGACGCACCCGCCGGGACGACGACCCTCCTGCCCGACGCCGTCGCCGACCTCCCGTGGCGCGACGGCCGCGTGCACGTCTTCGCCCACGGCGAGCGCGAGGCCATGAAGGCCCTGCGCCGCGTGTTCGCCGAGCGCGGCGTCCCCCGCGCCGACCTGTCGCTCTCCGGCTACTGGGCCTACGGCCGCGCAGAAGACCGCTTCCAGGCGGAGAAGCGCGAGCCCGTCGGCAAGATCTTCGAGGACTGAGGAGTCCCATGCACCGCACCACCACGTTCCGCCGGGCGCTCGCGGCCGCGTCCGCGCTCGCCGTCCTCGCGCTCGCCGCGTGCTCGTCCGGCGGCGAGGACGACGCGCCGACGGGCGGCACGAGCAGCGACGGGGCGTTCCCCGTGACCGTCGCCACCGCGTTCGGCGACGTCGAGATCGCCGAGCAGCCGACGCGCGTCGTCGCCCTCGGGTGGGGCGACGCCGAGACCGCCCTCGCGCTCGGCGTCCAGCCCGTCGGGGCGAGCGACTGGCTCGCGTTCGGCGGCGACGGCGTCGGCCCCTGGCTCGACGGCGCCTACGACGAGTCGCCCGAGATCATCGGCACGCTCGAACCCTCGTACGAGCAGATCGCCGTGCTCGACCCCGACGTCATCCTCGACGTGAAGTCGTCCGGCGACCCCGAGCGGTACGAGCGGCTCACCGAGATCGCGCCCACCGTCGCGATCCCCGAGGGCGGCGAGGCCTACCTCACGCCCATGGAGGACCAGGTGACGATGATCGCCGCCGCGCTCGGGCGCAGCGAAGAAGGTGAGCAGCTGCTCGCCGAGGTCGACGACGCGTTCGCCGCCGCGCGCGACGAGCACCCCGACTTCGCGGGCAAGACCGCCGTCATCGGGTCGTACTGGGCCGAAGGCTTCGGCGCGTACGTGTCGTCGTCCAGCCGCGGCGAGTTCATGCAGGCCCTCGGGTTCGAGACCAAGCCCGAGATCGACGAGGCCGCCGGCGACGCGTTCTCCGTCACCCTCGGCACCGAGAACGTCGACCTGCTCGACGCCGACCTCACCGTCATCCAGCCCATCGGGTTCACCGCCGCCGACGTCGAGGCGCAACCCATCTTCCGGACCGTGCCGTCCGTCGCCGACGGCCGCTACGTCGTGCTCGACGACGCCGACCTCTCCAACGCGTTCTCGCTCGGCACGCCCACCGCCGTGATCTACGCGATCGACAACGTCGTGCCCCTGTTCGCGGACGCGCTCGGCGGGTCGTGACGGTGCGCTTCCGACGGCCGATCGGCCGGTCTGACCGGCCGATTCGGTGTCCGGGGGTGTGACCAGGTATCCTTCCTGGGCCGGGTATCCCGGCGAGGTAGCGTGTCCGAGCGGCCTAAGGAGCACGCCTCGAAAGCGTGTGTGGGTGAAAGTCCACCGTGGGTTCAAATCCCACCGCTACCGCCACACGAAGGGCCCCACCCGCATAATCCTGCGGCTGTGGGGCCCTTCGTCATGTGGAGGTCACCGGAAACTCACCTGTTTGGTGCTCGGTGGTCGTCGACCCCGCCGCATGACTTTCCCTGCTGGCTCAAGGCGCGGCTTCGCCGCGCGTCCCGTCCTCGTTGGCGAGGGCCCCGCGCTTCGCTCGCTGCGCTCGCTCCGCACCCCACCCCCGAGACCGGTCCGGGCATGCGAGGTGGCCCCAAAATCGAACCCGGGACCGCCTCATCGCGACTGAACAGTCTCCCCCGGCGTCCCTGGGCCGCGCGAGCCAAGGTCCATTCGCCTGAGGATCACTCGCGTCCACCTCCGTGGCCAGCGGACGTGTGCGCATGAGAACGCCAGCACGGTCCACCCGGCGAGCAGGAGCATCCAGTGCGGCTGGAAGATCGGTAGGTCGACGCCGTCTACGCTGACCGCGTCCGGACTGCCAGCAAGGAAGGAACTTGCGATGAGCCCGGCGCCAACGAGAGCCCCGAGAAGCGTGTACTCGCCGTTGTCGCTCCACCAGGTACGCAGCCGTGGGACCAGGCGCAGAGGAAGGCCGAGGACGAGAACAACTCCAGTCGTCAGGACCGCCAACGCTGCACTCCAGAAGAGCCACCCGAGAACAGCAAGGAGTCCGTCGTACGGGCCCGCGATCACGCAGGTGATGAGACCGACCGTGACCATGGTTGCGAGGGTCAGGAGGGACTGGAAGCCGACGAGAGCTACAGCTGAGAGGGCTGTGCGAGCTCGCGTCCAGTTGACCGGCGCCGGTTTGACAGGTTCTTGGGCCGGCAACCGATGAATCTCCGCCACTCCTGGTCGGTCCACGGCGGCGAGCCTATCGGTCACCTGTACCCACGCGGGCGCAGTCGAATCCCCGGTACAGCGAGAACTCGGGGTTTGCGTCCCGGCCCCGCACCGAACGTCGAGCATCCGGTCGGCTAGGGCCCGCGTCAAGGGCGCCTGCGGCGTCGCTGCGCGATGGCCTGCGGCCACCCCTGACCCGGACCTTCGCCGACCTCCTGTGCTCCGCCATCGGTCCGGCGCCTCCTGGTGTCCCCACCGCGGTGCGCTGCCCGAGCCCATCGGTATGCCTCCGTCTTGCCTGACGTGCGGGTGCTCCTGTGCGCAACCCCGTACGAGGAACGTCCGGGCGACGGTGCAGGTCAGGGGCCAGTTCTGGCAGCCTCGACCGAGGGCATGGAGGCCGACCATCCACACCCTCCGCCACCGCCACCCGAAGGACCCCACAGCCGCAGTACCCTGCGGCTGTGGGGCCCTTCGTCGTGCCCGGGCCGGAAGCGCTGCGTACCGTGACGCGAGCGAGCGATGACTTCCCGACCTCGTCGCGGTCTGCCGCGCATACCGCCAAATCCCGGAGGGTGCGATGAAGCTGTTGCTCACGTCAGGGGGAGTCAGGAACCCGACCATCGAGGGGGCGCTGGTCGGGCTGCTGGGCCGGCCGATCGGTGAGTGCTCGGCGCTGTGCATCCCCACGGCGCTGTACGGGCACCCGTGGGTGGGGCCGGGGAAGAACGCCCGGGACTTCATCACCGGAGAGTCGGACCACATGGCGGGTCTGGGCTGGGGGTCGGTCGGGGTGCTGGAGCTGACGGCGCTGCCGAGCATCCCCGAGGACCGCTGGTTGCCCCTCGTCCGCGAGACGGAGGTGCTGCTGGCCGCGGGTGGTGACGCCCTCTACCTCGCGTACTGGATGCGCCGCTCCGGTCTGGCCGACCTCGTCCCGACGCTCACCGGGACGGTCTACGTCGGGATGAGCGGCGGGAACATGGCGTTGACGCCGCGGGTCGGGCAGGAGTTCGTCGGGTGGGTTCCGCCCGACGGCGAGGAGGTCGCGCTCCTCGGGCTCGTCGACTTCTCGCTGTTCCCGCACCTCGACCACCCCGACCTCCCCGACAACACCTCGGCGGCGGCGGAGCGGTGGGCGGCGTCCCTGGGCGGGCCCGTCTACGCGATCGACGACGAGACGACCCTCGTGGTCGACGGCGGCGTCGAGGTCGTCTCGGAGGGGAGCTGGCGCCGGCTGGCGTGACCCCGCCGGCGGCCCGTTCGCGCGGGCCTTGGGCGACTATCCGGCGCGGTGGCGCGCGACTGCGGCCGCGGCGAGCGCGCGGCACGGGAGCGCGGCGGGGCCGTCGTCACCCGCGACGACGCGCCGCGTCCGGGAGGCGAGTGCGGCGTCGTACAGGCCGAGGATCTCGGCGGCGAGGGCGTCGGGGTCGGCGGCGCCGCTCTCGGCGGCGAGGTTGCGCAGCCGCTCGACGAGCAGGTGGGTGTCGGCGGCGAGCCAGCGGTACGCGGGGTGCTCGGGCTCGGTGACCTCGACCGCGGCGGCGAGGAACGCGCACCCGCGTGTGCTCGTCGCGGTGGGGAAGTCGTCGAGGGCGTCGAAGATCGCGAGGACGCGGGCGTCGGGGTCGTCGCCGCAGCGTTCGAGGGCGGCGTCCCACGTGGCGCGCCACCGCTCGTGGCGGCGCTCGAGGTAGCCCGCGACGAGGTGGTCCTTGCCGGGGAAGTGCGCGTAGAGCGTCGCGGGGGAGACCTCCGCGCGGCCGAGCACGGCGTCGACGCCGGTCGCGGCGATCCCGCGCTCGACGAACAGTTCCTCCGCGGCGTCGAGCAGACGGTCGCGTGCCGTCCCGCGTGCGTGGGTCCGAGGCATGGGACTACTGTAACGATCATTATGCTGAAACGATCGTTACACCCGCGCAGCGCGACGTCGCCGGGCCGTCTCGTGGCCGCGGGGACGAGCCTGATCGCGGTGACCTACGGCGTCGTGCGCTACGGCTACGGGCTCCAGCTGCCCGCGCTGACGAGCGAGCTGGGTCTGTCCTCGGCGCTCGCGGGCGCGATCGCGGCGGGGAGCTTCGCCGCGTACTGCGCGGCCGCGCTGTGGGCGCAGCGGGCGATGGCACGACGGTCGCCCCGGGCCGTCGTCTGGGTCGCGGCGGCTCTCGCGGCGTCGGGCGCGCTCCTGGTCGGCGCGTCCTCGTCGGCGTGGAGCCTCGCGGCGGGCGTGCTCGTCGCCGGCAGTGCCGCGGGCGCCGCCTCGCCCGCGCTCGTCGCCGCCGTCGCGTCCACGGTCGACGCGCGGCGCGCCGGCCGGGCGCAGGCCGTGGTCAACGCCGGGACGGGCGTCGGGGTCGCGCTGGTCGGCGCCGCGACCCTCGCCGCGCCCGACGCCTGGCGGCCCGTGTGGTTCGGCGCCGCGGCGGGTGCGCTCGTCACGGCCGCCGTCGTCGACCGGAGCGCACGCTGGCCGTCAGGCCCCGAGGGCTCGCCGCCGACGGACGACGCCGGCCCTCCCGGGCGGCAGGCCGTCGCACGGCCTCGCGGACCGTTCGTGCGTGCCGGCGTCGCCGCCGCGGTCGCGGGCGTCGGCAGCGCCGCCGTGTGGACGTTCGGCCGCGACCTCGTGACGGTCACGGGCGGTCTGCCCGGGCGCACCTCCGCCGCGCTGTGGTGCCTGCTCGGCGTGGCCGCGGTGCTCGGCGCGCTGAGCGGCGACGCCGTGCGCGTGCTCGGCCTGCGCCGCGCCTGGGTCGTCACGGTGCTGGCGACGGCCGCCGGCACCGCGGCCCTGACGCTCGCGCCCGGCAGCGTGCTCGTCGTGGCGGCCGGGGGCGCCGTCTTCGGCGGCGCGTACACCGCGATGAGCGGCGTGCTCATCGCGTGGGGCGCCGCGCTGCGCCCGCACGCGGCCGGCCGCGCGACCGCCGTCCTCTTCGTCGCGCTCACGGCCGGGCAGGCCGCAGGGGCGCTCGTCACGGGCGGGCTGAGCGACGTCGTCGGCCCGCAGGCGGCCTTCTGGGCGGGGGCGGCGGCCCTCGTCGCCGCGGCCGGGATCGTCCCGACGGCGGCCCCCGGCCCGGGCGGCCCGAGCACCACGACGGCGGGCGGCGCCGGGGAGGGCGGCTACGCGTCGTCGTCCGGTGGCACAGGGCGTACCGGCTCGCCGTCGGGGCCGAGCGGCTCGACGAGCGTGAGGTCCTCGGCGTCGGGGTCGACCCAGCGCTGGTAGCCGGGGCCGGTCCGCGCCGTCTCGAAGCGCACGGCGACGCGGCCGTCGTCGCCGACGCGCACGACCCACCCGCGCCCGTCGGCCGCGGTGACGACGTCGAGCCCGGGCGCGACGTTCGCGGCCGTCGCCCGGACCGGTCCCGAGGGCGACGGCGCGGGCAACGGCACGGCGTCGGCGGGCTCCCCGGCGGCTTCCGCGCGCTCGTCGCCGAGCGGCAGCATGAGCTGCGCGTGCTCGGACAGCGCGTGGAACGCGACCCCGAGGAGCCGGACGGGCTCGGTGACGTCGGCGAGGCGCAGCGCGCGGTGCGCGGCGTCGCGCAGCGCGCCCTCGTCGGCGGTCGGGCGGGGCAGGGTCACGGAACGCGTGAGCGTCGTGAACGACGCGAGCCGCACCTTGACGACGACGGTCCGCGCGGCGACGGCGTGCCGCTCGAGGCGGGCGAGCGCGGCGTCGACCACGGGGTCGAGGGCGGTGGCGATCGCCGCCCGGCCGTGCAGGTCGGTGTCGAAGGTGTGCTCGGCGCCCGCGGACTTCCGCTCGCGCACGGTGGTGACCGGACGGTCGTCCCACCCGCGCGCGATCCGGTACAGGTTCGTGCCGCCCGCCTCGCCCGCGGCGAGGAGCAGCGTGTCGAGCGGCTGCCGGCGCAGGTCCGCGACCGTGCGGACCCCGAGCTCGTCGAGGCGCGCGGCGGACACGGGCCCGACGCCCCACAGCGCGCGCACGGGCAGGTCGAGCAGGAACGCGTCCTCGTCGTCGGCGCCGACCACGCGCACCCCGCCGGGCTTCGCGGCCTCGGACGCGAGCTTCGCGACGAGCTTCGACCGCCCGAGCCCGAGGGACACCGGCAGCCCGCTCAGCTCGCGCGCCCGCTCGCGGATCCGGTGCGCGAGCGCGCGAAGGTCGGTCTCGGGCCCGACCGCGCCCGCGACGTCCGCGAACGCCTCGTCGATGCTCACCGGCTCGACGAGCTCGGTGACCTCGCGCAGCGCGGCCATGATCCGCGCCGAGTACGCCGCGTACGCGGCGAACCGTGGCACGACGACGACCGTCGACGGCGGGCACAGCCGCCGCGCCTGCTCCATGGGCATCGCGGAGCGCGCGCCGTACTGCCGCGCCTCGTACGACGCCGTCGCGACGACGCTGCGCGGACCCACCCCGCCGACGAGCACGGGACGCCCGCGCAGCGACGGGCGCTGGTGCTGCTCGACGGCCGCGAAGAACGCGTCCGCGTCGAGGTGGACGATCGTCGGGCGCGCGCGCAGCACCGGGGCGTGGGGCGCGCGGTCGATGCTCACCGCCCTACTCTGCCCGCCCGGACCGACACGGCGGACCTTCGTTCGGACCCTGGCGTAAACATGCCGCCGCCAGGTAAGTTGCAGGAGACCGAACAAATCCCGGGATCCCCAGCCCGGGCCGAAGAGCAACGAGGCCTTCATGACCGATCGATCGACACCCAGCGTGGCCTCCTCGGGCCGCTCGTCCACCCCCTCCCCGCACGCACCGACCGCCCGCTCGCGCGCGGTCGCGACCACCGCCGTCGTCGGGGCGCTCGCCCTCGCGGCGTCCACCTTCGCCGTGCCCGCCGTGGCGGCACCGCAGCCCGCGGCGAAGCCGACGGCGTCCGTCACCGGGCCGTCGGACATCAACGGGTTCCGCAGCGTCGGCTATGTCATGGCCGACTCGCGCGTGACCCGCGACTTCCACGTGGCCGACCTCGTGCGCACCGGGGCGATCGAGGACCTCACCCACATCAACTACGCGTTCGGCAACGTCACCACCGACCTCGTGTGCGACATCGCCGACGTCCCGGGCGAGGGCGACCCGCTCAACGACTTCGTCGCCGAGGTCCCCGCCGCGGACTCCGTGGACGGCAAGGCCGACAAGCCCGGCCAGGTGCTCGCCGGGAACTTCAACCAGCTGAAGAAGCTCAAGGCCGTCAGCCCCGAGACGAAGATCCTCATCTCGCTCGGCGGCTGGACCTGGTCCGACAACTTCTCGGAGGCGGCGTCGACCCCCGAGGGCCGCACCGCGCTCGTCGACTCCTGCCTCGACCTCTACATCGACGGCGACCTGCCCGTCATCGACGGCAAGGGCGGCCCGGGCGCCGCGGCCGGGATCTTCGACGGCATCGACATCGACTGGGAGTGGCCGGTCACGGGCGGCGAGACGGCCAACGCCCGCCCCGAGGACAAGGAGAACTTCCTCCTCCTCATGGAGGAGTTCCGCGCCGAGCTCGACGCGCGCGGCGCGGCGAACGGGCAGGAGTACCTCCTCACGGCGTTCGCCCCGGCGGGCGGCTGGAACGCGGGCGAGGGCGGCTGGCTCGACCCGCGCCTGTTCGCCGTCGTCGACTTCCTCAACGTGCAGGGCTACGACTTCCACGGCGGCTGGGTCCCGAACCAGACGGGGCACCAGGGCAACCTGCACCCCGACGGCACGCAGAACTGGGGGCTCGGGCTCGACGGCGCGCTCGCCATGTACGTCAACGCGGGCGCGGACCCGTCGCAGATCAACGCGGGCCTCGCCGCCTACGGCCACGGCTGGTACGGCGTCGAGGACGGCTCGCAGGGCTGGCAGCCCGCCGCGGGCTACGTGGGCACCAAGACGTACGCGGAGCTGCGCTCGTTCGACGGCGAGGCGTTCTTCGACCCGGAGATCGGCGCGAGCTGGCTCTACGACGGCGACGAGTGGTGGAGCTACGACGACCCGGCGTCGGTGACGGCCAAGGCCGAGTTCGTCGCGACGCAGGGCTACGGCGGCGCGATGTGGTGGGACCTCTCGGGCGACTACCGCAACGAGCTGGGCGACGCCCTGGGCTCGACGCTGCGCGCGGCGACCCCGGGACCGGGCGTCGCGGCCGAGTGCGCGGCGCCCTGGTACGGCACGGGCGTCTACACGGGCGGCGACGTCGTGTCGCACGAGGGCGCGGAGTACGCGGCCCAGTGGTGGACGCGCAACCAGGAGCCGGGCGCGAGCAACGCCTGGAAGAAGATCGGCCCGTGCGGCACGGCGCCCGCGGTCGAGGTCGCGGACTGCGCCCCGGCGTGGTCGCGCGAGGCCGTGTACGCCGGCGGTCAGACCGTCTCCCGCGCGGGCGTGAACTACCGCGCCCAGTGGTGGACGCAGGGCGAGCTGCCCGGGTCCGTGACGTGGGGCTCGTGGGACCCGGTGGGTCTCTGCGCGTGACCTGACGGTCGGCCGGGCGGTACGCCGCCCGGACCACCCCGGCACGACGACGGCGGGCCCGGTCCTCGAGGCCGGGCCCGCCGTTCGCGTCGGCGGGGTTGGCGCGATCGTCGCGGTCGGCGCGGTGGCGCGAGAGCCCGCGGCGGGCGCGGCGGGCGCGGCAGGCGCGTCAGGTGCGGGAGCGCCGGGAGGCTCAGCGGCGCTCGCGGGTCACGGCGCGCACGTCGCGCCGCAGGTAGTTCCACGCGAGCACGCAGCAGACGACGCCGTTCACGAGGCCCGCGACGACATCGGCCGTGCCGTGCGCCCCCCGGTACAGCCGGGACACCCCGACGCCGAGGGGCACGAGGCAGCACAGGATCGTCACGACGACCCGCAGCACCGGGTGCGTGATGCGCTGAGCGAGCAGCATAAGCGTCAGGTAGAACGCGGCTGACGCGCCGGTGTGGCCCGACGGGAAGCTCGACGTGGGCGGGGCCTCGTCGAGCCGTGAGACGTCGGGCCGCTCGCGCCCCACGACGATCGACGACGTGAGGAAGATCAGCGCCTGCAGCGCGACGGCGAGCGCGGGCACGACGGCGAACCACCACTGCCGCGTCCGCCACCACACGAGCAGCACGGTGAGCAGCGTGCCGCCGATGATGAACTCGGTGGTCCCGATGAGGGACAGCACGTCGGTCACCGCGTCCCAGGTCGGCGTGCGGCGCTCCTCGAACCAGCGGTTCACCGCGACCTCGCCCGGCAGGTCGCCGAGCGGCCCCCGCACGAGGAACCCCGTGGCGACGATGAGCACCCACAGCACCGCGCCGGGCACGAACGCGCGGAGGCCGACGTCGCGCAGCACCTCCTTCGCGGTGGGTCGGGACGTGTCGAGCTCGTAGCGGTGCACGAAGGGATGCATCAGACCTCGATCCTCGGAGCGGACCCGGACGGGGCGGCGGACGCCCACCCGTGGTGGCCGACGGCGGACGCCCCGGCGACGACGCCGCCGAGGAGGAGCCCGCCGACGACGTCGGACGGGTGGTGCACGCCGAGCAGCACGCGGTCGGCGGCGGTGACGAGCGCGAGCACCACGGCCGCCGTCGCGACCGCGGCACGACCGCGACGGCGCAGCAGCGGCCGCACGAGCACCGTGAGGCTCACCCCGACGGCGGCCGCGTTCATCGCGTGACCGGACGGGAAGCTCGTGCCCGGCACCGTGGTCACGACGTCCTCGACGACGGGCCGGGCGCGGCCCACGAGCCCCTTCGCCGCGAGGCCGAGCGCCCACGCGCCCCAGACCGTGCCGGCCGCCCAGGCGGCGCGCACCCCGAGGCCCCGGCGGCGCCAGGCCCACGCGCACACGCCCGTGGCGGCGAGGTTCACCCACCGCGCGGCGAGCGCCTCCTGCCCGACGAGCAGCGCGCGACGCAGCGCCGGGCGCGCGGCCGTGAACCGGGTCGCCGCGGCGACGGTCACGCGGTCGGCCTCGGCGACGACGCCCGACTCCGCACGCACGAGCCACCCGAGCGCGAGCACCGGCACGCTGGCCGCGACCCCGTACGACGCGGCCCGTCCGAGCGCGCGGCGCGAGGTCCGGTCGGCGAGCACCCCCGGACAGTAGCGGCGCCCCCGTGCGCACGCGCGCCAGACGACACCCGCCCCGCGCGCGCACGTCGGGACGGCACCCGCCCCGCCCGCAGGCCAGGACGCGTGCTCGCGCTCGCCCGCCTGCGTCCGCACGCCATGACGACGCCACGCGCGCCCGCACGGAACGGCACGACGTCGTCCCTCGACCGCGACGCCTCGTCGACGCGAGCGGGCGCCCCCCGTCGGACGTCAGGCGGGGAGGGCAGCGACCGCCTCGATCTCGACGAGTGCGCCCGGCCGTCCGAGGCCGACGCGCAGCACGGTCACGGCGGCGGGGTGGGGACCCCACACCTCCCCGACGGCCGCGAACCCCTCCATGAGGTCGGCCTCGGGGTCGAGGTAGACGGCGAGGCGCGCGACGTCCTGCGGGCCGGCGCCCGCCTCGGCGAGGACGGCGAGCACGTTGCGCAGGGCCTGCGCCGTCTGGGCCGCGATGCCGCCCTCGACGATCGCGCCGTCGGCGTCGGTGCCGTTCTGGCCGCCCACGTACAGCGTGCGCCCCGTCTCGACGATCGTGCCCTGCGAGAACGCGGGGTTGCGGTGCAGCCCGGGCGGGTTGAGGTGCGTGACGGTCGGCGTGGTCATCGTGGTCCCTCCTGCGGTCCGGTCCTCGGGCGGTCGACGCTACGCCGCACCTCCGACACGCCCGCGCGCACCGCTCGCCGGGGCGACGGCTGCGCGCCCGACGGGCCGGAGCGGCGTCCGCTGTGTAGGAAGGAGGGGTGAAGCAGTCAGCAGGGCTCGTGCTCTACCGGATCCGTGACGGCGTCGTCGAGGTGCTCCTCGGGCACATGGGCGGCCCGTTGTGGGCGCGCAAGGACGCGGGCGGCTGGACGATCCCCAAGGGCGAGGTCGAACCGGGAGAGGACGATCTGGCCGCGGCGCTGCGCGAGTTCGCCGAGGAGCTCGGGGTCCCCGCGCCCGACGCGGCGGCGCCGGACCTCGACCTGGGCACCGTGCGCCAGCGTGCGGGCAAGCTCGTGTCGGCGTGGGCGCGCGAGGCGGACCTCGACGTCACGGCGATCGCGAGCAACACGTTCGCGCTGGAGTGGCCGCCGCGCTCGGGGCGGATGCAGGAGTTCCCGGAGCTGGACCGTGCGGCGTGGTTCCCGGTCGCGCGCGCCCGCGGGCTCGTCGTCTCCGGCCAGGTGCCGCTGCTCGACCGCCTGGAGGAGCTCGTGGCGGGGCCCGAGGACCGCGCGTCCGGGTCGTAGGCTCCGGGCGTGGCGCTCTACCACTACGGTCTGTCACGGCCGCCGGGGAATCCTCGGCGGCGCCGCGCATACGCCGTCGGGGTGCTGCTGCTCTGCGTGCTGCTCGCCCCGTTCGCGGTCCGGGGTGCGGTCGAGGGCTGGGCCGCGGGCGAGGTCCCCGGGGCGGCGGTGCTCACGCTGCTCGTCGTCCTCTGCCTCGTCGGCGCGGTCGGCGCGGTGTGGGCGCTCGTCGACTCGTTCCGGCGGGCCGGCCCGCGGGACGACGACGGCGGGCCGGGTCAGCCCAGCAGGTAGGGCGCGGCGGCGAAGCCGGCGGCGAGACCGACGAGCACGACGGCGACGGCGGACAGGTGCGAGTGGCGCGCGCGGCTCGCGGTGCGGCGGGCGGCGTCGGTCACGGTGGTCATGGCGGTCCTCTCGTCGGGGTGGTACCAGGGAGAGAGACCGCGCCAGACGCGATCCATGACGCGAAATCGGCCGACCTCGGCGCGATCTGCGTCACACCGCGGCGACCGAAGCGCGCCAACCCTGGTGCAGCATCGTGCACCAGGGTTGGTCGGTTCGCGCGGCGGAGCCCCGACGGCGCCGCCCGGAGGGTCAGGCGCGCAGGATCAGCGCGTCGCCCTGACCGCCGCCGCCGCACAGCGCCGCGGCGCCGATGCCGCCCCCGCGGCGCCGCAGCGCGAGCGCGAGGTGCAGCGCGAGGCGCGCGCCGGACGCGCCGACGGGGTGCCCGAGCGCGATCGCGCCGCCGTCGGTGTTGACGACGTCCGCGTCGATGCCGAGGTCGGCGATCGACTGCAGCGCGACGGCGGCGAACGCCTCGTTGATCTCCACGAGGTCGAGGTCAGCGGCGGAGACCCCCTCGCGCTTCACGGCGGCCTCGATGGCGCGCGCGGGCTGGGAGTGCAGCGAGCTGTCCGGCCCGGCGACCTGGCCGGCGGCGCCGATCTCGGCGAGCCACGACAGCCCGTTGCGCTTCGCGAAGGCGCGGCTCGCGACGACGACCGCCGCCGCGCCGTCGGACAGCGGCGAGCTCGACCCGGCGGTGATGGTCCCGTCCTTCACGAAGGCCGGGCGCAACCGCTCCAGCGCCTCGAGCGTCGTGTCGGCGCGCACCCCCTCGTCGTGCCGGACGACGACCGGCTCGCCCTTGCGCTGCGGCACCTCGACGGGCGCGATCTCCTCGGCGAGGCGGCCGGCGTCGCGCGCCGCGGCGGCCCGCTGGTGCGAGCGCAGCGCGAACGCGTCCTGCTCGGGGCGGCCGATGCCGCGCGTCGCGCAGCCGCGGTCGGTGAGCTCGCCCATGACCTCGCCGCTGAACGGGTCGTTCAGGCCGTCGTGCGTGAGGGAGTCGGCCATCGTGACGTCGCCGAACGCGAAGCCGGAGCGCGTGCCGACCACGAGGTGCGGCGCGTTCGTCATGGACTCCTGGCCACCCGCGACGACGACGCTCGCCTCGCCCGTGCGGACCAGGCGCGCCGCGTCGATGATCGCGGTGAGCCCCGAGAGGCACAGCTTGTTGATCGTCACGGTCGGCACGTCCCAGCCGATCCCGGCGAGGATCGCGGCCTGGCGGGCCGGGCCCTGCTTGGCGCCCGCCTGCACGACCTGCCCGACGACGACGGCGTCGACCTGCTCGGGCGCGACACCGGCCGCGGCGAGCGCGCCCCGGATCGCGTGCGCGCCGAGCTCGGCGGCCGAGAGCGAGGCGAGCGCCCCGCGGAAGCGCGCGAACGGGGTGCGCGCGCCGTGCAGGAGGACCGGGGTGACCTCGTCCTCGGCGGTGACGGCTGCGCCGTCGGGAAGGGTGTCGGTGCTCATGGTGCTCCGTCCGGGAGAAGGCGGGACGCGGGGATCGGGGAGCCCCGGCGCCGCGAGGAGGGGCGAGCGGCGCCGGGGAGCGAGGGGAGGGCGTGCGCCCTCGGGGCGGTCAGACGAACGCGGAGACGCCCGTGATGTCGCGGCCGACGATGAGCGCCTGCACCGACTCGGTGCCCTCGTACGTGTGCAGGGCCTCGATGTCGGCGAAGTGCCGCGCGACGCGGTTCTGGAGCAGGATGCCGTTGCCGCCGAGCAGGTCGCGCGCGCTCGCCGCGACCTCGCGGGCCCCGCGGGTGCACGAGTACTTGGCGAGCGACGCCTGCGGGCCCGTGAGCGTGCCCGCCTCGTCGAGCCGCGTCATCTGCGCGACGAGGAGCTGGAGCTGCGTGATCGTCGAGAGCATGCGGGTGAGGCGCTCCTGGATCATCTGGTTCGCGGCGAGCGGGCGCCCGAACTGGACGCGCTGCTTCGCGTACGCGACTGCGGCCTCGTAGCACGCGACCGCGTGCCCGACGGCGGCCCACGCCACCCCGAGGCGCGTCGCGAACAGCACGCGCGACGTGTCCTTGAACGACCGCGCGCCCGGCAGGGCGTTCTCGGCGGGGACGAACACGTCGTCGAGCACGACGTGCGCCTGCCAGATCGCGCGCAGCGACACCTTGCCGGTGATGGTCGTGCCCGTGTACCCGGGGGTGTCCTGCGGCACGACGAACCCGTGGACCTGGCCGTCGCCGTCGTCGCCGACGAGGCGCGCCCACACCACGGTGATGTGCCCCGACGACCCGTTGCCGATCCACTTCTTCTCGCCGTTCAGCACGTAGCCCTCGACGCCGTCGCGGGTCTCCTTGCGCGCCGTCGTCTCGAGCGAGACGGAGTCCGAGCCGTGGGTGGGCTCGGTGAGCGCGAACGCGCCGAGGATCTCCCCGCGCGCCATGGGCTCGGCGTACCTCGCCCGCTGCTCGTCGGAGCCGAGCATCTGGATGCTGCGCAGCGCGAGACCGCCCTGGACGCCGCAGATCGTCGCGACGGAGCCGTCGCCGCGCGACATCTCCATCGCGGCGAGGCCCGCGGCGAGCAGGCTCACGTGCGGGCGCCCCTCGACGTCGACGCCGTCGCGCAGCAGGTCGAGCTCGCCCATGCGCTTGACGAGGTCGAACGGGACCTCGGCGCGCTCCCAGTAGTCGTCGATGACGGGCAGCACCTCGTCCTGGACGAACTGCCGGACGCGCTGCTGGTGGGCGCGGTCCTCCTCGGTCGCGTCGGCGAACGCGCCGGCGTAGTCGAGGTCGAGCGGCGTCGCGAGGTCGTAGGTGGGCTCGGTGACGCCGGGCATGATCGGGGTGGTGGGCATCGGTGCTCCCCTGGGAGGGCGGCTGCGGTCGGTCGTGCGACCGGCTCCGGCGCGGTGCTCCCGGGTGCGGGCCCGGCGTCGGCGGCGGTCCCTCCCATAGTGCAGCGATACCCGGTCTCAGTCAATCTGAGACGGCGTATCGGCGTCTCTCGCGAGCCGCGCCGTAGGGTCGGGGCATGGTGACCTGGGACGACGACGCCTCGGCGGGCGCGTGGATCGCGCGGCGGCTCGGCGAGTTCGGCCCGACCGTCGACGGGACCGTCCCGCGCGGGTACACCGCGTACGCGGGCGTCGCGCACCCGGGGTGGGACGACGACGGCTCGCTCGTGGCGCAGAGCGTCGCGCTCGCGGCGGCGCTCGCGCCGTTCACGGGGGAGCAGCCCGTGCACCTCGCCCTGTGGACGGGGCACGGCTTCCTCTACGACCACGGCACCGACCCGCGCGCGACGTCGGGCGTCGCGCCGTTCGTGTCGTGGTCGCCGGACGAGCCCCCGCCGAGCCCGCAGGAGCGCGAGCGCGCGCTCGACGAGGCGTGGGCGGCGATCACGGCGACGCTCGTCGAGCGCCCGGCCGCGCCGATGCTCCTGCTCCCGCACCGCGAGTACCACCTGTGGACGGGAACGCTCGCCGACGCCGCCGGGTTCCGTGCGCACGACCAGCCCCCGAACCTGTGGTGGCCCGAGGACCGGTCCTGGTTCGTCGGGACCGAGATCGACGCGGCAGCGACCTACGTCGGCGGGAGCGACGCCGTCGTCGAGGCCCTGTGCGCGGACCCGGCGCTGCGCGCGACCCGGGTCGCGCCGTCGGACCGGATGCTGTTCGACGACTGAGCCGTCAGGCGACCGCCGCGGCGGCCTCCTCGTCGGCCGTCGCGCGACGACGCACGCGCCACCACACGAAGAACCCGACGAGCGTGAACGCGCCGTAGAAGACGTACATGAACGCCGACGCGTAGTACCCGGCGGACAGGAGCAGCGGGACGCCCACGACGTCGACCGCGACCCAGATCAGCCAGAACTCGACCCAGCCCTTGGCCATGCCGTACGTCGCGAGCAGCGAGCCCATGAAGATCCACGCGTCGGCCCACACGGGCTCGTACGACTCCAGCGCGCGGAACACGGGCGTGAGGAGCGCCGTGCCGCCCACGAGCGCGACGACGAGGAACGCGCGCTGACGCCACGACGCCCAGCGCGGCACGACGGCGACGCCGTGGCTGTCCGCGTCGGCGTCCGCGCCGTCGAGCCGCTGCCGGGTCCGGCGCCACTGCACCCACCCGTAGACCGACACGATCACGAACATCACCTGGCGGCCGGCCTGGCCCAGCAGGTTCACGGGGTTGGGCGTCGCGAACACCGCGCCGAGGAACACGGTGAGCAGCAGCAGGTTGCCGACGATGCCGACCGGCCACGCCCACACCTTGCGTCGCATGCCGCCCAGCGCCGACGCCAGGCCGAACCCGTTGCCCACGATCTCGCGCCACAGCAGGTGCTGGTCGCCGATCGTCAGCTGCGCGTCGAACAGCGCGTGGATCAGGTCCATCGGATGTGTCCTCGTCCTCCCGGGCACGCCGGGCTCCGGGGCGAGGGCGGGCGGCGCGCCGGGCCGACCCGACGGCGTCGCTCACCACGGCGGGACGCGTCCCGTGCGCGGGCTCGCCAGGGAGCCCGGCCGAGGACGGCCGCGCCGCACGTGCTTCCTCCCATCCGGACTGTCACCGTCGGTCCCGGAGTTCCACCAGGTCAACCGCGCGTGGGCGCGGGTCGCGGACTGTCACCGCCGGCTCGGAATTGCACCGACCCCGGAGCACGTTCGTGCGTACTGCGTTCTGCAACGGCCGATGCTACCCGCGCATTCCCTTCCCGGGGGAGGCCGTCCGTCCGTCGCGACGTCGGCACGCGCGTCCGAGATCGGCAGTCGGGATCACCGAGCTCGGCAGAATCCGCCGACCTCGGCGCGAGCTGCCGATCTCGCGCCTAGGCGAGGGCGTCGCGCACCGCGCGGGCGACGTCGTCCGCGACGGCCTGGGCGTCCGCGCCGGCGTCGACCACCGTCACGACGACGCGCCGCGCCGCGGGGACGCCGTCGCCGGAGCCGCGCTCGACGGCGGCGTCCTCGGGCGGCCCGTAGCGACCGACGGCGGCGCGGCGCAGGTCGGCGAACGCCTCCTCGAGCTGCGGGCGCAGGTCCTGGTCGGGGGAGCGCAGCCACCGGCGCAGGAGCGCGTTGTGCACCGCGACGACGGACGCCGCGAACGCGATGGACGCGGTCGAGCGCCGCGCGTCGGGCGGGAGCGCGTCGCGCAGGTACGCGGTGAACGCGCGCTCGTAGCGGTGGGTCGTGACGAGCTCACGGTCGCGCAGAGCGGGCACCTGCTGGAGGAGCTGCCACCGGGCGAGCGACGTCTCGCGCTGGCCGACGTGGTGGTCGAACACGAGCCGCGCCGCGCGGCAGACCTCCAGGTACGGGTCGACCGACGGGTCGGGCGTGAGCCGGCCCTCGGCGTCGGGCACGGGGCGGGTCGCCGCGAGCATGACGACGACCTCGTCGAGCAGGAGCTCGTGGTCGGCGAAGACCACGTCCTCCTTGGACCCGTAGCGGCGGAAGAAGGTGGCGCGGCTGACCTGGGCGGCGTCGGCGATCTCCTCGACGGTGGTCTGCTCGTACCCCTTGCGGGTGAAGAGCTCGATCGCTGCGTCGACGGCCTGGGCGTGGGTGCGGCTGCGGACGTCGGTCATGCACCGGACGGTACACCGGTACCGGTCGCTCGCTCCCTCCCGGGCGGCGGCCCCGCCGTCCGCCCGTGCGAGGCTGGGACCATGCCCGACCAGCCCCGCGTGCACGCCATCCACGTCGCGAAGGCGCGCCGGCTGCCGACCCGCGTCGTCGAGGAGGTCGAGGCGGAGGAGGGCAAGGGCCTCGTCGGCGACCGCTACCACGGCTCGAAGCACCGGCACGTGACGATCCAGACGCTCACCGACCTCGCCGACGCGTCCGCCGCGCTCGGTCAGGAGATCGACCCGGGCCTGACGCGCCGCAACGTCACGCTCACCCACGGCGACCTGCCCACGAAGCCGGGCACGTTCCTGCGGATCGGCGACGTCGAGCTCCAGGTGCTCCGCGTCGCCGCGCCCTGCCGGCTCCTCGACGACTGGATCGCGCCCGGGGCGATGCGCGCGATGCACGCGCGCGGCGGGGTCGTGTGCCGGCTGCTCTCGTCGGGCACGATCCGCGCCGGCGACGTCGTCGTGTGGGACGACCCGCCCGACGCTCAGGGCACGAGCCGGTAGAACCGGAAGAAGGCGAAGTCCTCGACGGGCAGCACCTCGACGTCCGCGAACCCCGCCTCGCGCGCGTACCGGCGCAGCGTCGCCGGGCGCATCACGGTCCCGGTGCCGACCGACGGCGGGGACGACAGCCCGTCGGGCAGGCACACGAACAGGCTGTACCCGTACATGACGCGGTCGACGTCGTCGGCGGGCGCGGTGAACTCCTCGCCGACGGCCTCGTCCATGACGACCACGACGCCGTCGGGCCGGACCGCGCGTCGCACGGCGTCGAGCACCGCGACGGGCCGGGGCATGTCGTGGACGCACTCGAATGCGAACGCGGCGTCGAACGGGCGCCCGGCGGGCTCGACGAGCCCGAGCTCCGCGGCGTCGGCGAGGTGGAACGTCACCCGGTCGGCGAGGCCCGCCTCCTCGGCGGCGGCGCGTGCGGCCGCGACCGACGGCCGGTCCACGTCGACGCCGTGCACCACCGCGTCCGGGTAGGCGCGTGCGAGCGCGAGCGTCGACCACCCGAAACCGCACCCGACGTCGACGACGCGCGCGCCCGGCCGGCTCAGCACGTCGTGGACCTCCGGGACGCCGGCGAGCGCGGGCGCGAGCTCACGCTCGAACCAGGGGCGGTTGACGTCCGCCTGGGCCTCGCGCGCGTCGTCCCCGAGCTGCTCCCACGACACGCCGCCGCCCGTGCGGTAGGCGTCGAGCAGGTGGGGGAGCTGCGGCCCGATCGCCCCGACGAAGCGCGCGAGCGGCGCGAGGTACGCGAGCGACGACGTGTCCGCGAGGACCTCCGCGTGCGCGGCGGGCAGGGCGTAGAGGCGCTCGCGGCCCACCGTGGCCGGGTCGGCGCCGACCGCGGGGGCGGCGCCCGGGTCCTCGGCGACGAGGATCCCGCTCGCGGCCTGCTGCTCGAGCCACTCGCGCGCGTACCGCTCGTGGGTGCCCGTGCGCTCGGCGAGCCCGGTGGACGTGAGCGGGCCGCCGTCGGCGAGCGCCCGGTACCACCCGAGGCGGTCGCCCACGTAGACGGCGAGGACGTCGATCGCGCCGAGCGTCGCGGAGAACAGTCGCTCCGCGAACACGTCGGCGTCCGACGGGGCGGGGCCGCTCTCGCGCTGGTCGCCCGGACCCGGGGAGTCGTCGTCTGAGGACACCATCGCAGCCTCCGCCTGACGTTGGCCGGGCGCGTACCGGAGGCAGCGGCGCCCGTGGTTCGACGGTAGACCTCGGCGGGCGCCGCGTCGACGGGTCGAGGGGCTGAAAACCGGGTGCTCGGCGCCGCGCGTCAGCGGCCGAGGAACGCGTTCATCGCGAGGACGGAGAACAGGATCGCGCCGGCCACGACGGCGACCGCGACGAGCCACCCGTTCGCGCGCTCGACCGGCGGGACGTCGGTGCGGCGGGGGCTCGCGTCCCGGGAGCCGCGGCCCCGGCGCGCGATGGACCGCCGGCGGCGCGAGGCGGCGCGGGCGGAGCGCTCGGGGGCCTGGTCGGGGTGCGCGGCGTCCCGGGCGGGGGTGTGGGTCGTCACGGTGCGCCTCCGGTGGTCAGCGGCGCCGCTGCCCGACGCCGTGCCGCCAGTCTTCCCCGCGACCTCCCCCTCGCGCGTCGCCCGTCCGGTGGATCCTGGGGTCCACCGGGGTGCGACCTCCGGATGACGGTCGGTGCCGCCGCGTGGCCCGGGCGAGCGACCGGGCGCCGTCGTGACGGTCAGCGGGGCGCGTTCTCGTGGTAGCGGGGACGCCCGCCGCGTGCGGCGCGCTGCAGGTAGCGGACCTCGCGGAGCGCGACGGCCGCCGCCGCGAGGAGCGGGAACCAGGCCCAGGCGCGGCCCCGCAGCACGAGCACGAGGCACACGAGCGCGACGGCGATCCCGCCGAGGACGGTCCCGACGCTCGCCCAGCGCACCCCGGTGCGGACGTCGTCGGCGCGCTGCCACCAGCGGCGCAGGCGCTCCCCGAGGCCGGGCCGCGGCGCCTGGCCCGGTGCGGCGCTCACGCCCGCTCCTCGGGGGCCGGCGCGACGCCGGGCCGGTCGTCGAGCACGGCGCGGGCGTCGCTCCCGAAGAGGGAGGACGACCCCGCCCCGGTGCTCGCGGCAAGGGACTCCCGCACGCTCGTTCGTGCCGTCACGCGGCCCACGATAGCCCCCCGTCGGCCGGCACCTCACCGCGCGGGAACCGCCGCGAGGCACGGACGGCGGCCCGCTCGCGCGTCGCCCCCTCGCCGCGCGTCCGCGCCACCACCGATGAGTTCGGATGACCGCCGCGGTCCCAGGAACGTCAGGTGTGGACGACGGCGGCCGGCGTGCCGACCGCGGAGGGGAGCGCGGCATGGGCAGGGTGACGTGCGACGTGTCGGTGTCGGCGGACGGGTTCTCGTCCCGGCCGGACCAGACCCTGGAGCACCCGTTCGGCGAGGGCGTGGACCTGCACCGGTGGATGTTCGAGACCCCCGACGAGAACGCGGCCGAGCTCGAGGCGATCCTCGCGGCCGGCGCGTTCGTCATGGGACGCAACATGTTCACGCCGGGGCGCGGCGAGTGGGACCTCGACTGGACGGGCTGGTGGGGCCCGGAGCCGCCGTACCACGGGCCCGTCTTCGTCCTCACCCACCACCCGCGCGAGCCGGTCGTCATGGACGGCGGGACGACGTTCTTCTTCGTCACCGACGGCATCCGGTCCGCCGTCGCGCAGGCGCGCGAGGCGGCCGGCGACCGCGACGTCGCGATCGCGGGCGGTGCCGCGACGATCAACCAGGCGCTCGCGGCGGGCCTGCTCGACGAGCTGCGGCTGCACGTCGTGCCCCAGGTCCTCGGCTTCGGCGACCGCGTGCTCGACGGCGTCCCACCCCTCGCGCTCGAGACCGTCGCCGTACGCGCGGCGTCGCTCGTCACGCACGTGACGTACCGCGTGGTGGGACCGCTCGGCTGAGCGGCCCGCGCCTCAGCCGACGACGGCGAGCAGGAGCGGCGCCGCCACGACGAGCACGACGACCGACCCGACGGCCAGGACCTGACGCCACGGCCCGGCGTCGTGCGGCGCGCCCGACGACCGGGCGCGCGTCCGCTCGGTCCACGCGGAGCCGTCGTACCAGCGCTCGCTCCCCGAGCCCGGTGCGTCCGCGTACCACCCCGCCGCTGCCTTGCGCACGTCGCCTCCTCGCGTCCGGTCCCGTCGGCCCCTCCGCAGAGACCTGTGTCACGGCGCCCCTGTCTCTTTCACGCGGCAGCACGCCGGGAGGTCCCGCGCGCCGCGGGGCGGTCGGCTCAGGCCGACGACGTCCCCGTCGCGAGGCCGCGGACCTGCGCGGCGCCGTCCGTCGCGATCCGCTCGAAGACCCGCTCGTCGGCGGCGAACTGCGTGCCGGGGATCGGCTGGTGCACGACGATCTCGGTGATCCCCACCTCGGCGTAGCCGTGCGCGGTCTCGACGAACGCGTCGACGGACTCGAGCGCGGGATCGGGCGTGAAGCCCGTGAGCAGGATGCGCTCCACCGACCCCGGGTCGCGACCGGCGTCGCGGCACGCGGCGTCGAGCCGCTCCACCTGGTCGCAGACGGCGGCCCGCGACTGCGCCGGGGTCGCGTCGTCGGCGAGGCGGCCCTCGCCCGTCGTGACCCAGGCCTGCCCGTAGCGTGCCGCGAGCCGCAGGCCGCGCGGGCCCGTCGCGGCGATCGCGAACGGCACCCGGGGCGACTGGACGGGGCCGGGGATGGTCCGCGCCTCGTGCGCCCGGTAGTGCCCCTCGTCGTGCGTGACGGCGGGCTCGGTGAGCAGGCGGTCGAGCAGGACCGTGAAGTCGCGCAGCCGGTCGGCGCGCTCGCGGGCGGACCACGGCTCGCCGCCGAGGACGGTCGCGTCGAAGCCCGTCGTCCCGGCGCCCAGTCCGACGGTGACCCGCCCGCCCGAGAGGTCGTCGAGCGTCATGACCTCCTTCGCGAACGTCACCGGCTCGCGGAAGTTCGGCGACGACACGAGCGTGCCCAGCCGCACCCGCTCGGTGACGCCCGCCGCGGCGGCGAGCGTCGGGACCGCGCCGAACCACGGGCCGTCGCGGAACGACCGCCACGAGAGGTGGTCGTACGTGTACGCCGCGTGGAACCCGAGGTCGTCGGCGGCCCGCCAGACCTCCCGGCCCTCGCGCCACGGGTAGATCGGCAGGATCACGGTGCTCACGCGCATGGCCGCCAGCCTAGGGTGGGGGCGTGATCCAGCACACCGTCGCCTTCCGCCTCGTCCACCCCGCCGGCAGCGCGGAGGAGGCCGAGTTCCTCGGCACCGCGCGCCGCACGCTCACCGCGGTCCCAGGCGTGCGGGACTTCACGGTCTCGCGCCAGGTCAGCCCGAAGAGCCCGCTGACGTTCCAGTTCTCCATGGTGTTCGACGACGACGCCGCGTACGCCGCGTACGACGCCCACCCGGACCACCGCGCGTTCGTCGCCGACCGCTGGGTGCCCGAGGTCGCGGAGTTCCAGGAGCTCGACCTGGTGCCCGTCGCCGACTGAGCGCCGCACCCGGGCCTGGCCGGTGCGTGTGGCAGGGTGACGGCATGACCCAGATCGACCTGCGCATCTTCACCGAGCCCCAGCAGGGCGCCTCGTACGACGACCTCCTCGCCGTCGCGAAGGCCACCGAGGACCTCGGCTTCGACGCCTTCTTCCGCTCCGACCACTACCTCGTCATGGGCGACGGCGACGGGCTGCCCGGCCCGACCGACGCCTGGACGACCCTCGCCGGCCTCGCGCGCGAGACGAGCCGCATCCGTCTCGGCACGCTCGTGTCGTCGGCGACGTTCCGCCACCCCGGGGTGCTCGCGATCCAGGTCGCGCAGGTCGACCAGATGTCGGGCGGGCGCGTCGAGCTCGGCCTGGGGGCCGGCTGGTACGCGCAGGAGCACGCGGCGTACGGCATCCCGTTCCCCGAGAAGCGGTTCGGGATCCTCGAGGAGCAGCTCGCGGTGATCACGGGACTGTGGGAGACGCCGGTCGGCGAGACGTTCTCGTTCGACGGCGAGCACTACACCCTCACCGACTCGCCGGCGCTGCCGAAGCCCGCGCAGGAGCGCGTGCCCGTCATCGTCGGCGGCCACGGCCCGCGCCGCACGCCGGCGCTCGCCGCGCGGTTCGCCAGCGAGTACAACGCGGCGTTCCCCGACCCGGGCGTGCTGCCCGAGCGGTTCGAGAACGTGCGCGCCGCGTGCCTCGACGCCGACCGCGACCCCGACTCGCTCGTGTACTCGGCGGCGTTCGTCGTCGCGGTCGGCAAGGGCGAGGCGGAGTTCCGCCGCCGCGCCGACGCGATCGGCCGCGAGCCCGACGAGGTGCGCCGCAACGGCCTCGCGGGCACGGTGAGCGAGGTCGCGGACAAGATCGCCGCCGCGGCCGAGCAGGGCGCGACGCGCTTCTACCTCCAGGTCCTCGACCTGCACGACCTCGACCACCTCGACCTCATCGCGAGCGAGGTCGTGCCGCAGCTGCCCTGACGCGATCCTCTCGCCGGTCACCGTCGCGCGGCGGCACGCGACGGTGACCGGGCCGGTGCGTCCGGCACCGCCCTCGACGGCGCGGACCGGCACGCGGCGCCGTGACGTGGTGGCACTACCCTGCTCCGGGGGTCTTCACACGAACTTCACGGACAGGAGAGTCATGAGCGCCATCGGATGGCGGGTGCACGGGAACGGGAAGACGGTCGCGCCGGGGGACGTCGTCGACCCGGACGAGCGGCTGAGCTGGCCGCGGACCGTCGGGATCGGCATGCAGCACGTCGTCGCCATGTTCGGCGCGACGTTCCTCGTGCCCCTCATCACCGGGTTCTCGCCCGCGACGACCCTGTTCTTCTCGGCGATCGGCACGGTCGGCTTCCTGCTCATCACGCGCAACCGGCTCCCCAGCTACCTCGGGTCGAGCTTCGCGTTCATCGCCCCGATCGGCGCGGCGACGGCGTCCCAGGGCCAGTCGGTCGCGGTCGGCGGCATCCTCGTCACGGGCCTCGTGCTCGCCGCGGTCGGCCTGGTCGTGCACCTCGCGGGGGCGCGGTGGATCGACGTCGTCATGCCGCCGATCGTCACGGGCACGATCGTCGCGCTCATCGGCTTCAACCTCGCGCCCGCCGCGTGGGGCAACTTCCAGCAGGCGCCGGTCACGGCCGTCGTCACGCTGACCGCGATCATCCTCGTGAGCGTCCTGTTCAAGGGCATCCTCGGTCGCCTGTCGATCCTCGTGGGCGTGCTCGTCGGGTACGTCGTGGCCGTGGTCCGGGGCGAGGTGTCGTTCGACGCGGTGCGCGAGGCCGCGTGGATCGGCTTCCCCGAGTTCGTCACGCCCACGTTCGACGTCGCCGTGCTCGGCCTGTTCGTCCCCGTCGTGCTCGTGCTGATCGCCGAGAACGTGGGCCACGTGAAGTCGGTCGCGGCGATGACCGGCAAGAACCTCGACGACCTCACCGGCCGCGCGCTCTTCGCCGACGGCCTCGCGACGACGCTCGCGGGCGTGGGCGGCGGGTCCGGCACCACGACGTACGCCGAGAACATCGGCGTCATGGCCGCCACGCGCGTGTACTCGACCGCGGCGTACTGGGTCGCGGCGGCGACCGCGCTCGTGCTCTCGCTGTCGCCGAAGTTCGGCGCGCTCATCGCCACGATCCCCGCGGGCGTCCTCGGCGGCGCCGCGACCATGCTCTACGGCATGATCGGCATCCTCGGCGCCCGGATCTGGGTGCAGAACAAGGTCGACTTCTCCGACCCGGTGAACCTCACGACGGCCGCCGTGCCGCTCGTCATCGGCATCGCCAACTTCACGTGGTCCGCGGGCGACCTGACGTTCGAGGGCATCGCGCTCGGCACCGCCTCGGCGCTCGTGATCTACCACCTCATGCGCGCCGTCGCCCGGTGGCGCGGGACGACGCAGGAGCCCGCCAGCCCGGCGTCGGCCCCCGGCGGAGACGAGCCCGCCGTCCACGACGCGCACTGAGGCGGCGCTGACACCACGCGGCCCTGGGCGCCGGTCCGTCACGGCACCGGACCCGGGGCCGCGTGCTGCCCGGGAGCGCCCGCTCGGCGGCCCGGTCCGTCCGAGGAGCGGCACGCGCACGGACGCAACCTAGAGCCGCAGCCCCAGCACGAGGCCCTCGGGCACGTCGAGGCGCGTGAAGCCGAGGTGCTCGTAGAAGCCGATCGCGGAGACGTTGTCCTCGGCGACGCCCAGGTGGACCCCGGGGGAGCCCGCGGCGCGCAGCGCGTCGAACAGAGTCTCGAGCAGTCGCCGGCCGTTCCCGCCGCCCTGCGCGGCGGGCAGGAGGTCGACGTGCAGGTGGGAGGGGTACGCGTCGAGGATCGCCGCGTGCGTGCGGTGCGGGCGGTGGATCTGCTGGACGAGGGCCTCGTCGCGCGAGTCCGCGGGGAAGGTCTCGAGCGGGTAGCGCTCGCGCAGCGCGGGCCACCACTCGCGCTCGGTCCGCGCCTCGAACGCCGCGGTGTCCCGGGCCCCGAGCACGTACCCCGCGGCGACGCCGTCGGCCTCGACGACGAACGCGAGCCCGGGCTCGAGGGCCAGGTACGCGCCGAGGTAGACCTCGCCGAGCAGGCGCGGGTCCGCGTACAGCGCGGTCGCGTCGGCCCCGGACGCGCCGGTGCGCAGGCAGATCTCGTAGAGGCGGTCGACCTCGGCGGGGTCGGTGGTCCGGGCGTGCCGGAGGGGCAGGGTGCTCATGGGAACCGTTCGGCGGTCGTGAGGATCGGCGGGGCGCCGGGTGGGGACGCGCTCAGCCCTCGGTGGCGGGCACGGGGAGCGGCCGGGGCGTGATCTGCTCGATCGGGACGCAGCCCGGTCGGCTCTCGAGCGGGACGTCACCCGACAGCCCCACGAGCTCCGGGTCCACGACGTTCTCGAAGTCCGCACCCACGTACAGGTCGACGGTCGCGGCCTCGCGCACGTCGAGCACGAGGCCCGGGTTCTCGTAGTGCGCGGCCAGGGTGTACGCCTGGGCCACGCTCGTGAGGCCGAAGTGGATCTGCGTGCGCGTCATCGCGTCGGGGTCGCCGTCGCCGTCGACGTCCGGGGCGTTGCCCGTCGTGAGGATGGTGAAGCCGCGCGACTCGAGGATGTCCCGGTTGAGCCGGCCGAGCGGCTCGTCCGTGCCCGACGCGTTGTAGATGTTGACCTGGACCTGGCCCGCCGCGACCGGGAGGGTGCCCTCGGCGAGGCACGGGACCTCGACGTCCGCGAGGTCGTCGACCGCCTCGGGGGACGACAGGGGCCGGTCGAACGGGGCGTCGATCGCCCCCGTGTACACGGCCAGAGCGCCGAGCCCGACCACGGCGAGCGCGGCGATGAGGAGCCCGAACACGACCGCCTGGCGCTCGTGCATGCGTCGACGACGCTCGGCGCGCGCGGTGTCGGGGCGGGTGGTCACGCCAGAAACCTACCGGACCGGGTGCTCATCGCACGGTCAGCACGCGCGCGTGCAGGATCGCGCGCTGCTGGAGGGCTGCGCGGACGGCGCGGTGCAGCCCGTCCTCCAGGTAGAGGACGCCCTCGTACTCCACGACGTGGGCGAACAGGTCGCCGAAGAAGGTCGAGTCCTCGGCGAGCAGGGCGTCGAGGTCGAGGGTTCGCTTGGTGGTGACGAGCTCGTCGAGGCGCACCTGGCGCGGGGGCACCTCGGCCCAGTCCCGGGCGGTCACCCGGCCGTGGTCCGGGTAGGGGCGCCCGTCACCGACGGCCTTGAAGATCATGCGGGACATCCTAGAGGTCGGGCGCCGGGCCCCGCGGGGCCCTTCCGGGGGCCGGTCACGCAGTCGTCACGATCTCCCCACGAGGGGTGACCGGTCTCACCCCGGGTCGACCATCGACGGCCCTGCCGGGCCCGGCCCCGCCGCGTCGTCGACCAGGCGCGCGAGCTCGCGCACGACCGCGCCCGGCAGCGCGGAGGGGAACACGAGCGCGCGCTGGAGCTCGCCCGCGCGCCAGCCGTCGCACGCGAGCGCCGCGACCACGAGGGACGTCGGCGCGCCCTCGTCGCGCCACGCGCGCAGCACGAGCTCGTGCACGGCGTGCTGGCCCTCGGGCACGTCGTCGCGCGCGACCCCGCCGAGCGCGTAGAGCCGCAGGAGCGCCGCGGCCTTGCGCGAGTCGTCGAGCGCTGCGACGGATGCCGCGACCGCCGCGCGGGACGGGTCGAGGCGCAGGGGCGACAGGTCGTCGAAGCCGGACTGCAGGACCTCGAGCGCGACGTCGTCGACGAGGGTCTCCGCGTCGCCGAACATCGCGAGGAGGGTGGACTCGCTGCGGTCGCACCGCCGCGCGACCGCGGCGAGCGTGACGTTGTGCACACCCTCCTCCAGCGCGACCCGCAGCACGGCGTCCACGAGGGGCCGCTCGTCGTCGCGGAACGGGTCGGCGTCGAGGTCGACGTCGCGGAAGACGACCGCGCTCGCGGGCGGCCGGACGTCGGCGTACCGGGAGAGGTCCTCGATCACCGCGTCCCACTCGGACTCGGTGAGCTCGTACGCGTCCTGGTAGAGGCCCAGCCACGTCCCCTCGAGCGCGAGCGCGGCGACCCAGGTGCGCGCGTCGCGCGCGCCCGCGTCGTCCGCGCCGTCGCGCGTCGGGATCGCGGCGACCCACTCGTGCAGGGCGGCCCTGGCCGAGCGCGTCGCGTCGCTCCGGTCGGGCGTGGGCATGACCGTCACCTCCGTGGTCGGGACCGTCCACCGAGCCTAGCCGCAGGTGGGCCGCCGTTCGCGGCACGCCGTCGCCGGGTCAGGGGCGGGGGACGTCGCGGCGGCGGAACGCGGTCAGGCCGAGCCCGACGAGCGCGGCGGCCAGGAGCGTGAGCCACACGAACGGCCACGGCTCGACGTCGGCGCCGGGGAGCTGCGGCACGTGCCAGAACGGGGAGGCCGCGCCGGCCCACGACGGCAGGTCGAGCAGACCCCCGAACATCGTTACGACGAACGAGTACGCGAGCAGCGCCCACGCGAGCCCGGCGAGGCCGGGCCGCCCGCCGAACGCGGCCGCCCCGACCCCGGCGACGACCGCGACGGCGGGCAGGTACGCGAACGACGCCGCGAGGTAGTCCGCGAGCCCGAAGGCGTCCTCGCCGACGCTGAGGGCGCCGAGCCACAGCCCGAGCGCGCTCGCGACGAGCAGCGCCGCCGTCCCGAGCAGGGTCACGACGAACTGGCCGCCGAGCCAGCGCACGCGCCCCACCCCGGTCGCGAGAACGGGCTCGAGCCGGCCCGACGTCTCCTCCCCGCGGGCCCGCTGGACGGAGGCGACGGCGAAGCCGCCCGCGCCGAGGCCGAGGAAGAGCGCCATGACCGCGACGAACCCGCTCACGAGGTCGGTCGGGTCGCCGAGCATCGCGGCGATCTCGGGGTTGTCCGCGACCATCGTGCCCACGGAGTCGACGAACGTCCCGCACGCGAGCGCCGTGAGGCCGACCGCGACGCCCCACGCGAGCACGGACGCGCGCTGCTGGCGCCACGCGAGGGCGAGCGGGCTCGCGAGCCACCCCGCGGCGTCGGGCCGGCCCGCGCGCGGCGGCACGAGACCCGCCCCGAGGTCCCGGCGCGCCGCGAGCGCCGCGCCGAGCACGAGGAGCAGTGCGACCAGCACCAGCGACAGGGCGAGCGGCCACCAGCGCAGGTCCACGTACGCGCGGATCTGCTGCGCCCAGCCGACGGGGGAGAGCCACGAGACCCAGCTCCCGTGCAGCTCCTGGACGTCGCCGAACGCGCGGAGCAGGAACGCGACGCCGAGCACGGCGAGCGCGAGCCCGCTCGCGGCGCGCGCGTGCTCGGTCACCTGGCTCGTCACGGTGGCGACGGCGGCGAACACGAGGCCGGTGACGCCGACGGCGGCGCCGAGCGCGAACGAGTCGACGGGCGCGAGGCCCGCTGCGGAGAGGACGGCCCCGCTCGCGACCGCGATCGCGGCGTTCGCGACGAGGGCGGCGGCGAACGCGGCGGTCCCGGGGGCGTGGCGGCCCACGACCCCGGCCCGCACGAGCTCCGCGCGCCCCGTCTCCTCCTCGGCGCGCGTGTGCCGCACGACGAGGGAGATGCTCATGATCGCGACGGCGACCATCACCGTGAGCGCCATCTCGTTCGCGATCATGGCGCCGAGCGTGTAGTCCTCGATCCCGTACTGCGGGCCGGAGAGCATGATGCCCGCCGGGCTCGACACGAGCGCCGCGCGCGCCTGGCGCTCCGCCGCGGTGGGGTAGAGCGCGTCGAGCGCGACGGCGACGTACGCGAGGAGGAGCGCGACCGACGCGGTCCACACGGGGATCCGCACGCGCTCGCGGCGCAGCGCGAACCCCAGGAGCGTCGTCCAGCCGGTGACCCCGCGCCCGCGCGGCTCGGGTGCGACGACCGCGGTGCGGCGCCCGCGCGGCGGGGCGGCCGCGGGGGCGGTCTCGGCGCGGCTCACAGCGACCCCGCGCCGTCGAGCAGGGCGAGCTCGTCGCCGTAGTGACGCAGGAACAGCTCCTCGAGCGAGGGCGGGGTGACGGCGACGGACCGCAGCCCGAGGTCGGTGACGGCCCGCAGGACGGCCTCGACGTGGTCGTCGTCGACGTCGAACCGCACGCGCGTGCCGTCGGCGCCGGGCTCGGCGACGAGGTCGTGCACGCCGGGGAGGCTTGCGAGCGCGGCGGGGTCGCGGAGCGTGACGGCGGTGACGGACGACCGCGTGAGGTGCCGCAGCTCGGCGAGCGTGCCCGACTGCACCGTGCGGCCCGCGCGGATGATGGTCACGGTGTCGCACAGCTTCTCGACCTCCGCGAGGATGTGGCTCGACAGCAGCACGGACCGGCCCTCCGCCGTCACCTCGCGCACGCACTGCGTGAAGACCGACTCCATGAGGGGGTCGAGGCCGGACGTCGGCTCGTCGAGGACGAGGAGCTCGACGTCGGACGCGAACGCCGCGACGAGCGCGACCTTCTGCCGGTTCCCCTTCGAGTAGGTGCGCGCCTTCTTCGACGGGTCGAGCTCGAACCGTTCGAGCAGGAGCTCCTTCCGCCGCGGGTCGACGTTCCCCCGCAGCCGGGTGAGCAGGTCGATCGCCTCGCCGCCGGTGAGGCTCGGCCACAGGCTGACGTCGCCGGGCACGTACGCGAGGCGCCGGTGCAGGTCGACCGCGTCGTGCCACGGGTCGCCGCCGAGGAGCCGCGCGCTGCCCGAGTCGGCGCGCAGGAGGCCGAGCAGGACGCGGATCGTCGTGGACTTGCCGGCGCCGTTCGGTCCGAGGAACCCGGCGACCTCGCCCGCGCGGACGGTGAGGTCGAGCCCGTCGAGCGCCTGCACGTGCCCGAACGCCTTGCGCAGGTCGTGCACCTCGACGGCGGGGGTCGTGCTCGTCATGGCGTCTCCTCCTGGTGGGTGGTGTGCTGGACGTAGGCGTCGAGCAGCGTGGGCTCGGTGAAGAGCCCCTCGGTGAAGACCTCGAGCGCGGGGAGCATCACGCGCCCGACGTACTCGCGCAGGTCCGCCCCGGGGTCGCGCGGCTCGGTGCGGTCGCGCAGCACGCCGTCGACGAGCAGCGAGCCGAGCGAGAGCGACACGAGGTAGCTCGCGCGCGCCGCCTCGTCGCGGCTCGGGCGGATCGTGCCGGCGGCGACACCCGCCGCGAGGTACTCCTGCGTGACCTCGGTGAGGTGCGCGACGAACGACCGCGCGAGGTCGCCGCCCGCCTGGAGGCTGCGCAGCGTGTACTCGAACACGGGTGCGTAGTCCTCGATCGTCGCGAGCTGCGCGAGCAGTGACATGGGGCCCGCGTCGGGGTTCTCGGGGGAGACGGCCTCGGTCTTCGCGTCCCGCACCGCCTCGAACACGTAGGTGTCGCACGCAGCGCGCAGCCCGTCCTTGGACCCGAAGTGGTGCACGACGAGCCCGGCGCTCACGCCGGCGTCGGCCGCGATCGTGCGCAGCGACGCTCCGAAGCCGTCGCGCGCGAAGCGGGCGATCGCCGCGTCCCGGATCCGCGCGCGGGTCGTGAGGTCGTCGGCGCCCGTCGCCGCGGGCCGCCGTGGGCCGGACGAGGAGGACGTGGTTGAACGCATGTTCAACAGGCTAAACGAGTGTTCAACGGGTGTCCAGGGGTCGCTGCGCGGGGCGCGGGGACGTGACGGTGTGGCGAAGATCCGCGAGTCGGGCCCCCGCACCCCTGCCGTTCCGGGCCGGACACCCGTAGGCTGGGGGGAGCCGTCGGCGGCACCGCCGGCGCCACGTCCCGGCGCGTCGGACCGTCGGGACGTCGAGAGGCCCGTCGCACCCGTGCGACGGGCCTTTTCGGTGCGGGCGCTCGCCCCGCCGGCCGGGCTGCCCGTCGGGCGAGCCGGAGGGGAGGCGTCGGGCGAGCCGGACGGGAGACGACGAAGGGCCCGCCGCGTCTGCGGCGGGCCCTTCGGTCCGGCGGAGGATGGGGGATTCGAACCCCCGAGGGCTGTTAACCCAACACGCTTTCCAAGCGTGCGCCATAGGCCACTAGGCGAATCCTCCTGGTGCGACGGCCGGGTGCGCAGGCGCACCGACAGCAGCGCAACGAGGATACCGGACCGCGGCGCCCGGGCCGAATCGCCCCTGCGGACGCGGGTTTCGGGTGGGGCGCGGACCTGGGCTAGTCTGGGTGCAGACCCCTCGTGCGGCACCATCTCGCCGAACTCCCCCAGGGCCGGAAGGCAGCAAGGGTAGGTGAGCTCTGGTGGGTGTGCGGGGGGTCCTTCACATTCCCGGGGGCCGGCGGTGCCGCACGGCCGACGTGCAGTGCCCGCCCGGGCGTGGTTCCCTGCCCGTGTGACCGGGGACACCCAGAGCCCGCTGTCGACGGCGAACCTCCTGCGCCGGGTCGTCCCGGCGCTCGTGATCGGCGTCCTCTGCGCCCTCACGCTCGTCGCGCTCTCGTCGTTCGCGACCTGGGTCCAGCACCTCGTGTGGGAGAGCCTGCCCGCGGCCTGGGGCCTCGGGGCCACCCCGACCTGGTGGACGGTCGTCGTGCTCACGGTCACCGGGCTCCTCGTCGGGGCGGTCGTCCGGTGGGCGCCCGGCCACGCGGGGGTCGACCCCGCGACGACGGACCTCGTGACGGCGCCGCTCCCGCTGCGGGCGCTCCCGGGGCTCGCGGTCGCGCTCGTGCTCGGTCTCGCGGGCGGCGTGAGCCTCGGGCCGGAGAACCCGATCATCGCGATCAACGTGGCGCTCGCCGCCTGGATCCTGTGCCGCCCGCGCCTCGGCGTGCCCGTCGAGGGTGCGGTCGGGCTCGCCCTGGCCGCGACGATCGGCGCGCTCTTCGCGACGCCGGTCGCGGCCGCGCTCGTGCTCACCGAGACCTTCGCGGAGCGCGGCGACCGCAGCGGACCGCTGTTCGACCGGCTCTTCGCGCCGCTCGTCGCCGCGGGCGCGGGAGCCGTGACCATGCTCGCGCTCGAGGCGCCCACGTTCGCGATCGACCTGCCCAGCCGGCCCGGGCTCCACGCCGGGGACGCGCTCGGCGCGGCGCTCGTCGCGCTCGCCGCCGCGGCGCTCGCGCTGCTCGCCGTCCTCGCCCTGCCGTGGGTCCACCGCGCGCTGCACGGGATGCGCCACCCCGTCCTCGCGCTCGGCACGGGAGGTCTCGTCCTCGGCCTGCTCGGCGTCGTCGGCGGCCCGCTCACGCTCTTCAAGGGCCTGGAGGAGATGAAGGAGCTGTCCGAGCAGGCCGACGCCATGACGTGGGGCGCGATCCTGCTCCTGGCCGTCGTGAAGACGGGGGCGCTCGTCGTGGCGACGAGCGCCGGCTTCCGTGGCGGGCGCATCTTCCCCACGGTGTTCATCGGGGTCGCCGTGGGGTTCGCCGCCACCGCGCTCGTGCCCGCGGTGCCCGCGGCGGTCGCCGTCGGGGCGGGCGTGCTCGGCGCGACGATCGTCGTGAGTCGGGACGGGTGGCTCGCGCTGTTCATGGCGGCCGTCGTCGTCGGGGACGTGCAGCTCATCCCGGTGCTGTGCGTCGCGATCCTGCCGGTCTGGCTCGTCGCGCGCGTGATGCCCCCGATGCGCGTCGCGCCCCCGGCGGGCGGCGCGCCCGAGTTCGCCGCGCTCGCGCCGCGGTCCTGAGAGCCCTGGGACTGCCGCGCGCGGCTCGGGGGTGTGGCGCACGTCTCCCCGGCGAGGTCGCTGGGCGGCGTGAAATCCGTCGGCGACGTCCGATATTCGCCGGTTCGCCCCTCCTGTTTCCCGCGATGCGATCAAAAACCAGTCCGCATCGTGGACGATTTGCCCGGGAGATTGGCGCCGCGCGCCGACGCGTGCACATGATGTCGGCATGACCCGGCACCACGTCGACACCACGACCCCGCGCGCAGCGTCCTGCGCCGGCGCCTCGTGCTGTCGTGTCGTGCGCACCGGGCGAATGTGCGGCCGCTGACGCCGTCGTGACCCGCAGGGAGACCTGCGCCGCACCCGCCGCGTCGTCCTCGACGACCGGCCCCCGCTCGCCGCGAGGCTGATGGCCCGCCGGAAGCACCCGAACCCCACTCCTGCAGGACCGTCCCCTGCGCCCGGCCGTGCCGACCCCGCACGACCGCCACCGGAAGGAACCCCATGTCGTTCTCGACCACCCGCAAGCGCCTCACCTGGACCGCGATCGCCGCGACGGCCGCCCTCACGCTCACCGCGTGCGGCGGTGGCGGCACCGGCGGCTCCTCTGCCGACGGCGACGACGAGGGCCCGATCCGCATCGGCGTCGTCGGCGCGTCCGACGACAAGTGGGCCGTGTTCCAGGAGCAGGCCGAGGCCGAGGGCATCGAGATCGAGCTCGTCGACCTCCAGGACTACACGCAGGCCAACCCGGCGCTCTCGCAGGGCGAGCTCGACGTCAACCAGTTCCAGCACCTGCAGTTCCTCGCGGGCTACAACGTGGACGCGAACGACGACCTGCAGCCCATCGGCGCGACCGCCGTCTACCCGCTCGGCCTGTACTCGACCAAGCACGCCTCGCTCGAGGACATCCCCGAGGGCGGTCAGGTCGCCGTCCCGAACGACCCGACGAACCTCGCCCGCGCGCTCCTCGTGCTGCAGGACGCGGGCCTCGTCGAGCTCGAGGGCGGCGGCAGCTCCATCTCGACCGAGGCGGACGTGCTGCCGAGCTCCAAGGTCACGGTCACGCCGGTCGACGCCGCGCAGACGCCGATCCAGCTCCAGTCGGTCGACGCCTCGATCATCAACAACGACTTCGTCGCCGACGCGGGCCTGAAGCCCGAGGACGCGCTGTTCCAGGACGACCCGGACTCCGACGCCGCCAAGCCGTACATCAACGTGTGGGTGGCTCGTGCGGAGGACTCCGACGACGAGACGCTCCTCAAGCTCGCGGAGCTCTCGCACTCGCCGGAGGTCGTCGAGGCCGAGAAGGCGGCGTCGGGCGGCACCGCCGTCATCAAGGAGAACTCGCCCGCCGAGCTCCAGGAGATCCTCGCCGGCATCGAGGACGACATCCGCAACTCCTGACCCGCACGCCGCGGGGGTGGGTGCGCGCGCCGCACCCGCCCCCGCGCGCCGTCGTCCCGGGGGGGGAGGACGATGGCAGGCGAGCGGCTCACCGACCGGCAGCCCGACGGCGCCAGGCGGCCGGCCCCACGGACCGGCCTCCGACGAGAGGAACCCGACGTGACCGAGGCCCCCCGCGACCCGGGCGGTGACGCGCAGCCCGCGATCGAGCTGCGCCACGTGAGCAAGACCTTCGGCGACGGCGAGCACGCCGTGCACGCGGTCGACGACGTCTCCCTGACCGTCCGCCGCGGCGAGATCTTCGGCGTCATCGGCTACTCGGGCGCCGGCAAGTCGACGCTCGTGCGCCTGATCAACGCGCTGGAGACCGTGACGAGCGGCGAGGTCGTCGTCGACGGGCAGGTCATCACCGGGCTGCCCGAGCGCCGGGTGCGCGAGGTGCGCTCGCGCATCGGCATGGTGTTCCAGCAGTTCAACCTGCTGTCGTCGCGCACGGTCGCCGGGAACGTCGCGTACCCGCTCAAGGTCGCGGGGTGGCCGCGCGAGAAGCGGGCGGCGCGCGTCGCGCAGCTGCTCGCGTTCGTCGGCCTCGCCGACAAGGCGAAGGCGTACCCGCGCCAGCTCTCCGGGGGGCAGAAGCAGCGCGTCGGGATCGCCCGCGCGCTCGCCGCGCAGCCCACGATCCTCCTCGCCGACGAGGCGACGTCCGCGCTCGACCCCGAGACGACGCGCGAGGTCCTCGCGCTCCTGCGGCGCGTCAACGCCGAGCTCGGCATCACCATCGTCGTCATCACGCACGAGATGGAGGTCGTGCGCTCGACGTGCCACCGCGTCGCGGTGATGGAGCACGGCAAGGTCGTCGAGACGGGCGACGTGTACGACGTCTTCTCCGCGCCGGGCGCCGACGCCGCGCAGCGGTTCGTCGGCACCGCGCTGCACGACCGGCCGTCGCGCGAGACGCTGGCCCGCCTGCGCGAGCGTCACCCCGGCCGTCTCGTCACGGTCGGCGTGCGCGAGGGCGCGAGCACGGGCTCCGACCTGTTCCGCCTGCTGCGCGAGCACGACGTCGACGGGTCCGTCGTCTACGGCGGCATCTCCGAGGTGGGGGAGCGGCCGTTCGGGTCCCTCACCGTCGAGCTCGACGCCCCGGAGGACCGCGTCGCGCCGTTCCTCGCGGCGCTGGCCGCGCACGCCGACGTCGTGGACCTCGGGACGGCGGAGCACCCGCTCGAGGACCCGCGCGTCGCGCGCCTCGGCGCCGGTCCCGGCGGCGGGGACGCGCCCGACGACGACGGCGACCCCGGCGACCCGTACGGCACGGCCCGCGACACCCTCTTCCGCCACGGCAACCTCGGAGGCCGCTGATGAACCGCGACTGGTCGCAGCTGTGGCCCATCCTCGTCGAGTCGTTCGGCCAGACCCTGCAGATGGTGTCGGTCGCCCTGCTCACGGGCGGTCTGGCGGGCCTCGCGCTCGGCATCGCCCTCTACGTGACGCGGCGCGGCAACCTGCTCGAGAACCGCTGGGTGTTCGGCGCGCTCAACGCGCTCGTCAACGTGGTGCGGCCGATCCCGTTCATCATCTTCGTCACGCTGCTCGGTCCCGTGACGCTCCAGGTGGTCGGGACGACGCTCGGCACCGAGGCGTTCATCTTCCCGCTGTCCGTCATGACGGCGTTCGGGACGAGCCGCATCGTCGAGCAGAACCTCGTGGGGATCGACCCCGGCGTGGTCGAGGCCGCGCGCGCGATGGGCGCGTCGTCGTGGCGCATCATCACGACGGTGCTCGTGCCGGAGGCGCTCGCGCCCCTCATCCTCGGCTACACGTTCCTCTTCATCGCGGTGCTGGACATGTCGGCGATCGCCGGGATCATCGGCGGCGGCGGGCTGGGCAACTTCGCGATCGTCTACGGCTACCAGCGCTACAACTGGGGCGTCGTGGTCGTGACGGTGCTCGTCATCATCGCGATCGTGCAGGTGGCCCAGCTGCTCGGCAACTGGCTCGCGCGCAAGGCCCTCCACCGCTGAGGACGCGGCCTCGTGCGTGTGGGTCGCGACGTCTAGAGTGACCGGGGTGAGCACCGCCCTGTACCGCCGCTACCGGCCCGAGACGTTCGCCGAGGTGATCGGTCAGGACCACGTGACCGCGCCGCTCATGCAGGCGCTGCGCAGCGGGCGGGTAAACCACGCCTACCTCTTCTCCGGCCCGCGCGGGTGCGGCAAGACGACGAGCGCGCGCATCCTCGCGCGCACGCTCAACTGCGCGCAGAACACCCCGGACAACCCGCTCGACACCCCGTGCGGCGTCTGCCCCTCGTGCGTCGAGCTCGCGCGCGGCGGCCCGGGCAGCCTCGACGTCGTCGAGATCGACGCGGCGTCGCACAACGGCGTCGACGACGCGCGCGAGCTGCGCGAGCGCGCCGCGTTCGCCCCGGCGCGCGACCGGTACAAGATCTTCATCCTCGACGAGGCGCACATGGTGACGCCGCAGGGCTTCAACGCGCTGCTCAAGCTCGTCGAGGAGCCGCCCGAGCACGTGAAGTTCGTGTTCGCGACCACGGAGCCGGACAAGGTCATCGGGACCATCCGCTCGCGCACGCACCACTACCCCTTCCGCCTCGTCCCGCCGGACGTGCTCGGCCCGTACCTCGAGGAGCTGTGCGCCGCCGAGCGCGTCACCATCGGCAGCGGCGTCGTCCCGCTCGTCACGCGTGCCGGGGGAGGCTCGGTGCGCGACTCGCTCTCGGTCATGGATCAGCTCATCGCCGGTGCCGAGGACGGCGCCGTGGAGTACGAGCGCGCGGTCGCGCTGCTCGGCTTCACGCACGCGACGCTGCTCGACGACGTGGTGGACGCGCTCGCCGCGCGCGACGGCGCGAGCATCTTCCGCGTCGTGGACCACGTCATCGCCACCGGGCACGAGCCGCGGCGCTTCGTCGAGGACGTGCTCGAGCGGCTGCGCGACCTCATCGTCATCGCCGTCTCCGGCGACGAGGCGCAGGCCGTGCTGCGCGACCAACCGGCCGACCAGCTCGAGCGCATGCGTGCCCAGGCGCAGCACCTCGGCGTCGCCGAGCTCTCGCGCGCGGCCGACCTGGTCAACGCGGCGCTCACCGAGATGACGGGCGCGACGTCGCCGCGCCTGCACCTCGAGCTCCTCATGGCGCGCCTGCTCCTCCCGGGCGCGGACGACGGCGCCGCCGGGTTCGCGGCGCGCCTCGACCGCCTGGAGCGCGGCGGCCTGGGCAACGTCGTCGTGCCGCCCGCGGCCGGGACGCCCGCCGGGTCCGACGCCGCCGCCCCGGCTCCCGCGGCGACCGCGCCGCCGTCGGGGCTCACCGGTCCCGCCGCCGTGCGCGCGGAGC